>NZ_JBBOVN010000002.1:0-86563 GCF_038006585.1 Lactococcus sp. FSL W8-0209
ATGCAAAGTTACGATTTACTTGATGAACTTGATAGTGAGGATAAATTTAGAAAAGATATTAAATACAGCCGTCAATTGCCTGAGATGTTCTCTACTGAAGACATAAATGCTGCAAGTGAAAATATTACTTATGCTATACTTGGAGAGCTGAGAGACCGTTATAACGGGAGTGAACCAGTAACATTTTCTTATCAGGAATTAGCGGAATTAGGTGGATTGTGGGTAACACGTAAAAATGGTGTGAAATCGCTCTACAATGGTAAACGGCTACAAAAAATAATGTATGATTTAAACGAGGCATTGAAAAATTTCTCATACTATCAAGTAAGAGAAACAAATGATGATGGCACTCCCAAATCATGGAAAACAATAAATATTTTCAGTGTAATTGATTTTGATGGTACTAAAAAAGAAGTAAAACTCACAATTTCTAATGCTCAAATTAGTTCAGAACAAGTTGATGCAAAAGGGCATGTGATTGATAAACCGCTATATGTTTATGACTTAATCAATTCCAAAGACTGGAGAACGGTTAAACATTTACAATATAATAGAGGAATCAACAATAGTCTGCCATCTAAGTACTCCAAACGTGTTTACCGCTTTATAAGCGAGTTTAGGAGTTTTCCAAAAGGTACAAAAATGAGAATTGATGATTTTGATAAAAAAATACTTAAAATATTGAAGACTCAAGAAGACTCCTTTAACACCAAAGAGGTATTTGACCTCAGAAAAAATCGTAAAAAATATTTAGAAACTGCGGTTAAAGAAATATCAGAATTAACTACTCCTGAAGGAACTCAAATTGTTAAAAATTTAGATTATATTTATCACACTTCTGGACGAAGAATACAGTCTATTGAATTTACATATACGCCATTTAATGCTGATTTATCAGGCAGCAATCATATATCTATGAATTCTCGTACTTCTTCTCCTGGTACAGATAGTCCATTTATAAACGAAGCAAGAATGGTATTAGAATACTTTAATTACTTATCAAAAGTAAATTTTAATTTTGATGAAAACGGAATAATTAAACATTTACCAAATTATTATGATATTCAATTTGAACTAGATGATATACAACTTCTTCAACCGATTCATAAATTACTTGAAAGTGGTGTAGCGATAGATGAATTGTTACAAGTGGCTGAGATGAAAGCAATCGATTGGAAGCTAGACAGCAATCAAATGATTAATAATTTTAGACCGAGTGTTGTTTTTGGAAATAAATTTTCAGAATACAGAGCATTTCTAACAACGTATAAGGCTCAAAATATACATAAATTAGTTTTTGATAGTTCGTCTGATTTCTATGTACCAATGAATGGTCCTTGGGATAGTAAATAAACTAAATATTTACCTTCAATATTAAGTATAAAAAAAAGGGGCTAAATTTAGCTCCTTTTTTTGGAACGAATATATGAATGAACTTTTCCTCTAAAAAAACTTTTTACTCTCAACCTTTTGGACAGAGAAAGAGCAAAAAGCTACCACAAACCAGAGAGGTTTGATATAAGTAAGTATATCAAAATTAATTGTTCTTATCAATATTCGACAAAATTTCCCTCCAGAAAAATAAAGGAATTAAACTTGATTCTTAATTGATAAAGGGGGCTAAAATTAGCCCCCTTTATTTTTATATAAAAAATTTAAGAAAAACCGTAAAAACCTTTGACGTAAACATAAATTTACGATATAATAGATGTATAGTAAAAATAAAACAACTTCTTGCTTCAAACCTTTGGACAGAGAAAAAGTAAGAATGTTTACCACAAAATGTGAGAGGGCTGAGAATGAAATAATGAATTATAAAAATATAGTTTTCGCAAGTATCGTATATTTGTGAAGAAAGGTTGATATGGAAAAAGTAACAGATGAAATTAAAAACGTGGTACAGAGATTACTCGATGATGACGAAAATTTTTCTGGTTGGTATATTGAGAAAGAACTCGAAAAAATTGGAATAAAAGTTTCTAGGATGACGATTTCAAACCTAAGAAATAAAAAAACGACATTGGGTAACACTAAATTTGAAACGTTAGAGGGACTTTATCATTTCGCAAAGACTCATGAGAATATAAATAAAGAATAGAGAGAAAATATGAAAACAATAAGTCTATTAAACTTAAAAGGCGGAGTTGCTAAAACAACAACAGGTGGAAATATAGCAAAAGGTTTAGCAAATAGAGGGTTCAAAACTCTGTTGATTGATACAGATATGCAAGCTAATGCAACAAGTATTTTTCTTGAAGATGAACGCTCGAAAGAGGATTATAAAGGTTTTGCAGAACTGATAGTTGATGAAAAACTAGATGATGTTGACCAGTATGTTTATAACGTAAGTGATAATTTGGACATGATTGGTTCAAGTTTAGCAGTTGCTGAAAGTGAATTGAAAGTAAGAAATTCATTCAATCGTAATTCATCAAACATTGTAAAAAAAGTTTTAAAGAAACTAGATTCTAAATATGATTATTGTATTATTGATTGTGCTCCAACAATTAATCTAATTACTCTCAATATTATTATTGCGAGTGATGAAATTATCATCCCAATAAAAATTGATAAATTTGCACTTGAAGGTTATAGAACGACTTTGAAGAACATCAATCAAATTATTGATGATTATGAGTTAGATACAGAGGTGACCGTACTTTACACAATGGTCAACAGAAATAATATTGATAAACAATTTATTCAAGAAATATCTGGGAATAGATTTGAAACAACAATACGACATCAAGCTAAGCCAGTTACAGAAAGTGCTTTAAAGAATGAGGTGTTAATTGATAGTTCTAAAAGTTCTAAAGTAAAAGATGATTATTTAAATCTTATTGATGAAATAGTAAAAAGGGGTTAAAAAATGAGTAATAGTTTCGGATTTACAGACCTTATGAACAAGGATGAACACAAGCGAAAAAAAACAAATACAAAAAATATTCCTATTGAGGAGATAAAGGAAAATGAGAATAACAACTATGATTTAGTTGACATTGATAAGTTAGCTGATAGCATAGACGAGTTAGGCTTATTACAACCCGTTCTTGTTAAACAACGTGATAAATATAGCTATGAATTGATTGCAGGGCATAGACGATTTAATGCTATTAAAAAACTAATTAGTGAAAATAGACTCCCTGAAGATTACGAAGTTCTCGCTAAGAAAGTTGATGAAGACGAGGATGAGCTTGTAACAAGACTAAAGTTGCATGAAACTAACCTACAAACTCGCTCGCTCTTAAAAATGCCAGAAGAAGAAAAAATAGCCATCATTGATGACTATATGGATATTTTAGATAAAGCCAAAAAACAAGGGTTACAAATCAACGGAAAACCTGTTAAAGGAAAGACTAGGGACTTAATTGCCGAAAGATTTGGTATCAGTCATTATACCGCTCAAAAACTGATTAGAAAAGCTAAAGAACAAGGTGGAGAAGAAGAGGGGGCAAAAATTAGCCCCCAAAAGAAATCCGCTAAAAAGCCAATCACGCAGTTAAAGAAAATTGAAACTCAATTAGAAAAATTAGAGTTTGAGGGAACGGAAGAAGAACAAGAAATCAAGAAAAAATTGATTGAGTTGTTGATGAAATAAAAAGGGGGCTAAATTTAGCCCCCTTTTTATTTAGGAAATATTTATAATTTGTTCAATGGATATGAGATAGATTTTATCCGTTGATTTAACTCTTACTTGATTATTGATAAATTCTGATACAAAACCATAGACTTCATTTAATTTATCTTTTGATTGATATTTAACTTTGATTTGTAGCTGATTTGAAAAAGACTGATTGAGAAGATAAAGGACTACATGATGTGGTAAAGCTTGAATTTTCTTATCATCTTTTTTTTCTTTTTCAAAAGTACTTTGAGCCTTCGTGAGTTCTCCAGTCGCAAATGCGCCCCATTTCATCATCCCTCTATCGTGATAAGCACGGATGACTTCATAGGGGCTGTATAAACGGTCAACTGACATCTTTTTCCTCCTTGTCTTGACTTGCTGCATGACCTCCAATGAGTTTGTTCCGATAAATGACAAGTGAACCCTCGGATAAACTACTTGCCTTTTGTATTGAAAGAAAATCGAATGTTCCCCTAATCTCATCAATAGCTTTTTGGAGTGATTCTTGCTTTTTATTAGTTTGATTTTCTTGAACACTTTCTAATTTGGAGTTAAACCATTGTTGGCGGGATGAGGATTATAATTGTTATAAAATTGTTCGATGTATTCAAAGCAAGAGAGTTGAACTTCTTGAATGGAGTGATAAGTCTGCGATTAATTTCTCGATGTTTAAGATACTTGAAAAAGACCTCAGTGACGGCATTATCATAAGGATATACAGGCTTGGAGTAAGAAGCAAGCAATTGATGCTCATCTAATAACTTTCTAAAACCCGAATTGCTAGTTGATTATTTAGCCATGACTTGATACCCGATAGAATATCTTAAAGTCTCTGGTTCCAGTGATTTATCTGATTTTAACAGTAAAGAATACGCTAAAAGTATCATCTCTAATTTCAATTGAAAACCTTGAGGCGAACGACTTTTACAACGCTCAGCTCCTAGATTTGTCAAAAAAGAAAAAACTCGCTCAATCACTTTTCTACGTTTTGAAAAATTAGGGAAAAGGATTTTCTTTTGCTTCATGTCAGGTGTAATAAGTTCAATTTCCTTGAGTTCCAGCCTATCATGCAGTGACTGACCTAAATATCCCATATCTCCAAGGACTGTTGGTGTCCCAAATTGACTCAACACTTCCTCGGTCATTGAACTATCAGCCATTGAAGCAGGAGTAATTGTGTAGTCTATGACATAGCCTGATTCACTGACTAAAGCATGACATTTACATCCATAGAAGTACTGTCCCTTTGTAGCATTGTAGCCAACATTTGCATAATCTCCAAGAACTTTGCTTCTGAAATTACGAATCGACTGACACAAAGGAATGGGGAAGCTGTCAATAATGGATACACTCATTCCTTCAACCTCTTTAAAGACGAGTGCTTGGCGAATGACTTGGATACTCGGTAAGAGGGCATTACAACGGCGGACAAAGCGAGAATATTCTAGGAAATTAGGAAATAAACTTTGAGCCAATTGGTGCTTAGCTTTAAGCGTTTCACTAAAATGCAGTACGCCCCATAGGTAACAAGCGATAACTAAGCAACCTGATGTTGCGAGATGGACGTTCTTTCGGTTTTGAACCTCAAGGGGAACACTCGTTTGATAAAGCGTCTCAATGGTTGTCAGTAAATAAACAAAAACTTTTGGAAGTGTGCTATTATAAGTCATATAAGTCGTGCGCTTTCTAATGCTTAGTGGTTTAAGATTAGGATAGCACGACTTATTTATTTTCCAATGAAATTAACTAGCAATTCGGGTTTATATTGCAAAGTGACATAGTATTTAGACAACACAATTTCGTAATTATTGTTTTACGCGTTCCGTGATGTCATCGACAAACTTTAATTTGCCATAGTAGATATTATCAAGTTCATCGATTGCATATACTTTCAGTTTTCGAGCGCTTTTTTTTGAAATTGTCTGACCAAGATCCTTTTCAACCCATGGCATATTTAAAGGTAGTGCAGTTTTACCGACAATCTCTTTATTTGTCTTAAAAGTATACAAAGCATATTTTTTCTCTTTCACATCCTGCCAGATGTCCTCGTATGTGAAGTATTTATTGGTTATTCCGGCCTCCAAAATTTTGGTGTCCATCTCACCTATGTTCCTGACATTAATTTTAAAATAGGATGACTCTTTATCAACTGATACGTTATCCTGAGAAGTGCTATTTTGATTCTCCGAAAATTCAACTTGTTTCCTAAAATGATACAAATATCCTTTAATCCTTATTTGTAGTTTTTTGTCATGCTTCCTGTAAAAGAAACCTGCTGAAATAGCCAGAATGGAGCCAATTCCAGTAACCCATTCAGCCCAACTCCCTAATTCTAATCCTAAAAACATAATTTTCCTCCTACTTGTCTTTTAAAAAATGATTTGCCTATAATTTTGCCTGCCAATCATTAAAATTGCTAAATATAAAATAGTCTCTTACGACCCGAATTGCTAGTTGATTTCATTGAAAAATATATAAGTCGTGCTATCCTAATCTTAAACCACTAAACATTAGAAAGCGCACGACCTATATGACTTATAATAGCACACTTACAAAAGTTTTTGTTTATTTACTGACAAGCATTGAAGCGATTTATCAAACGAGTGTTCCCCTTGAGGTTCAAAACCGAAAGAACGTCCATCTTGCAACATCTGACTGTTTAGTGATTACTTGTTACCTATGGGGCGTACTGCATTTTAGTCAAACACTTAAAGCTAAGCACCAATTGGCTCAAAGTTTATTTCCTAATTTCCTAGAATATTCTCGCTTTGTCCGCCGTTGTAATGCCCTCTTACTGAGTATCCAAGTCATTCGCCAAGCTCTCGTCTTTAAAGAAGTTGAAGGGATTGATGTGTCTATTATTGACAGCTTTCCCATTCCTTTGTGTCAGCCGATTCGTAATTTTAGAAGCAAAGTTTTGGGCGACTATGCAAATATTGGCTACAATGCTACCAAAGGTCAGTACTTTTATGGCTGTAAATGTCATGCTTTAGTCAGTGAATCAGGCTATGTCATCGACTACGTGATTAGTCCTGCTTCAATAGCTGACAGTACAATGGCCGAGGAAGTATCGTCTCAATTTGGCACACCCATAGTCCTTGGAGATATGGGCTATTTAGGTCAAGTGCTTCATGATAGGCTTGAACTCAAGGAAATTGAACTTATTACACCCGTCAGAATGAACATGAAGAAAAAGTACATTACTTTTCCTAATTTTTCAAAACGTCGAAAAGTCATTGAACGCGTATTCTCTTTTCTGACAAACCTCGGAGCTGAACGCTGTAAAAGTCGTTCTTCTGATGGTTTTCAAGTCAAATTAGAGATGACGCTTTTAAGTTATTCTCTAATATTGAAATCAGCTAAATCACTGGAACCAGAGACTTTAAGATATTCTATCGGGTATCAAGTCATGGCTAAATAATCAACTAGCAATTCGGGTTTTCTAAAGGAAGCTGATTTAAAGGGGCTTCCATGATCCGAATGAAAAATAATTGGTTCCTTAGGTTTCCTCTTATTTATAGCTATTTCGGTTCTGTTGCGAAGTTTGAAAATCAAACGCGTTCTCTCTGAACTCCAAATATCTTAGGCTGGTATTCCCATTAATACCTTGATTTCAGTAGACACCGAAAAGCCGAAGAGCGTTCCATTTCTTCGGTTCTTTTTATATATTCCTCGAAGGGTCTCCATGCCCTTAATCGTGGAAGAGGCTGTACGGAGACTTTGATAAAATTTATTCCGTCGTTTAATAGGTCGATGGTCTTGTTCTATTAAATTGTTAAGATACTTCACAGTTCGGTGCTCTGTCTTAGTATATAAACCCACACTCTGTAACTTTCTAAAGGCGGAGCCAAGAGAAGGTGCTTTATCGGTCACAATTGCTTTCGGCTCACCAAACTGTTTATGGAGTCGTTTTAAGAAAGCATAGGCTGCTTGCGTATCCCGTTTCTTTCGTAACCAGATATCTAAGGTTAAGCCGTCCGCATCAATTGCACGATAAAGATCATGCCAACGTCCCTTAATTTTGATATAGGTTTCGTCCATTTTCCATGAATAGAAGGATTGTCTATTTTTCTTCTTCCAAAGATCATAGAGGACTTTGCTGTACTCTTGCACCCAACGATAAATCGTAGTATGACAAACATTTATTCCACGATCATATAACAATTCCTGAACTTCACGATAGCTTAGATTGTAACGCAGGTAGTAACCAACAGCGACAATATTGAAGTCTTTTTTGAATTGTTTGCCTTTAAAATGATTCATTACTCTGTCCTCTCTGTCTTTTTTCTCAATTTTACACTAAAATAGATTTTTTGAAAAACTTTGCAACAGAACCCTTGAGGGTATTAACGGCATCATCAAGAAGATTAAGAACACTGCGTACGGCTATACGAATTGGAACAATTTCATCAATCGTATATTCCTGGAACGGGTTTGGTTCAGAGCTAAGAGCAGCAAGGCAGCAGCATAATAAAAGCACCTAGACCAATTAAGGCCTAGATGCTTCACAAAAGATCTATCAACTCTACTTGACGAAGAGACAATTTCTAAAAGAACTGGCTGTTATTTCATCTTACTCGGTTAAGCCTTAATTCGTTGTCGCAAGCTTCTTATAACTATCTAGCGCATCCGCAAGATCCTTGTCTTTAATCGTCACATGCTGGTTCTTCAATACCTGACTGATAACGCGTTGCATGATGCTTGAATCGCGAGACCAATTAGCGTAAACGCTGGCAGTTAGCGCTTTTTTACTGCAAGTAAAGGTGCCTTTGGCGGGATGGTTAATCATTTTAATAACTTCATACCCGTCTGTCACTTTGACTGGGGTCTGCGTGTAGTCACCATTCTTTAATTTGTAGGCAGCATCCTTAAATGTGGCATCGAGCGTTTTATTGTTTAATTCAAAACTAATCTTCCCGCCGTTATCTTTAGTCGCAGTATCAATGGAATCAGTTTTCGCAAGCGTGGCAAAATTCTTGCCAGCTGCTAAATCACTGATAACTTGCTTAGCAGTGTCCTCGTCGCTAGTGAGAATATGTTGGACAGTCACTTTGGGCTGATAGGTCTTCCAAGCGGCCTTGAGCTGGCTTTCAGAAACCTTTTTTAACTTTTTCAGTGCAACTTCACTTAAAAAGTTGGTTCGTAGGCTTTCCTTGAAGCTACTGCGACTGAAACCGTTTTGACTTAAGAAAGCATCGAAATTTTCGCCGTATTGTTGTTTGTAGCTATCATAGGCGTCATTAACTGTTTTAGTGCTAACCGATTTTCCATAGGCATGATTCAATGCACGGTAAATAAGCATGTTAGCAAGCATGGTCTTTGTCGTTGGTGACTGTTTGAGTTCCTTGTAGAAGCTACTTTCAGTCACCTTGCCACCTGAATAGGTCGCAACTGTTTGGTCGGTCTGATTTGACTGACAACCGCTTAGCAGCAGTAAAGCAGTTGCGGTACCTGCCAATAATACTTTAAGGCGCGTTTTTTTCTTCATCGATTCGGTCTCCTCTGAAATGCTTACAGTAAACGTTGTGTATTTATTCTAGCTTTGGCAATTGAGAATTTCAACTCAAATACTCATTTTCTAATAATGCTAAAAATTTCAAAACATCTATAGTCTGTAAACGGCTAAATAATAACGCTAAAAGTTAATTTACAGATAAAAAAATTAATAGAAGATTAAAATTTTAGTTGAATTTGTTCTTTAATAGTATATAATATAATATAATTGTATATGCTATTATATTATATACTATAATCTTAACTACATCAAGCGTAGGTTTTGATTTGGTTATGAAACTTTTGGAAAGTGGAGGGTATTGGATGCAAAGGAAAAAGAAAGGGCTATCGATCTTGTTAGCCGGTACAGTCGCTTTAGGGGCGCTGGCTGTCTTGCCAGTCGGCGAAATCCAAGCAAAGGCGGCTATCTCGCAGCAAACTAAGGGATCATCACTTGCAAATACGGTGACGGCTGCTAAGCAAGCGGCCACTGACACAACTGCAGCGACAACGAATCAAGCGATTGCTACACAGTTGGCGGCTAAAGGTATTGATTACAATAAGCTGAATAAAGTTCAGCAGCAAGATATTTATGTTGACGTCATTGTTCAAATGAGCGCAGCGCCTGCCTCTGAAAACGGCACTTTAAGAACTGATTACTCCAGCACGGCGGAGATTCAGCAGGAGACCAATAAAGTGATCGCGGCTCAGGCAAGCGTTAAGGCAGCTGTTGAACAAGTCACCCAACAAACTGCCAGTGAAAGTTATGGCTATGTCGTTAACGGCTTTTCAACTAAAGTTAGGGTTGTTGATATCCCTAAACTGAAACAAATTGCCGGAGTTAAAACAGTCACATTGGCGAAAGTTTATTATCCGACTGATGCTAAGGCAAACTCGATGGCGAATGTGCAAGCCGTATGGTCCAATTACAAATATAAAGGTGAAGGCACAGTTGTCTCGGTTATTGACACTGGCATTGATCCAACACACAAAGACATGCGGCTAAGCAATGATAAAGACGTTAAACTAACCAAATCTGATGTTGAAAAATTCACTGATACCGCCAAGCATGGCCGCTATTTTAATTCAAAAGTGCCATATGGGTTTAATTATGCTGATAATAACGACACCATTACAGATGATGCGGTTGACGAACAACACGGCATGCATGTTGCTGGGATCATCGGTGCTAACGGGACAGGTGACGATCCAGCCAAGTCTGTTGTCGGAGTTGCGCCAGAAGCACAGCTACTGGCAATGAAAGTTTTCACCAACTCTAACACTTCTGCAACAACCGGTTCAGCTACCTTGGTTTCTGCCATTGAAGACTCGGCAAAAATCGGTGCCGATGTCCTCAACATGTCCTTAGGATCTGGTTCAGGCAACCAAACCTTGGAGGATCCAGAAATTGCTGCGGTGCAAAATGCTAACGAATCAGGAACAGCCGCCGTCATTTCTGCTGGGAACTCAGGAACATCCAGTTCAGCAACTGAAGGCGTCAACAAAGATTATTACGGTTTGCAAGACAATGAAATGGTGGGATCGCCAGGGACATCACGAGGAGCAACCACAGTTGCTTCCGCTGAAAACACGGATGTCATCACTCAGGCAGTGACCATTACAGATGGTACAGGTTTACAGCTTGGACCGGAAACCATTCAGCTTTCAAGCAACGATTTCACTGGTAGCTTTGACCAAAAGAAGTTTTATGTTGTTAAAGATGCTAGTGGCAACCTCAGCAAAGGGACAGTAGCCGACTATACTGCTGACGCTAAAGGCAAAATTGCCATCGTTAAACGTGGCGAACTTACCTTTGCTGACAAACAAAAATACGCCCAAGCCGCTGGTGCTGCTGGCTTGATCATTGTCAACAACGATGGCACAGCAACACCGGTGACTTCTATCGCGTTAACCACCACCTTCCCAACATTTGGGCTCTCCAGTGTAACCGGTCAAAAGCTGGTTGACTGGGTCACAGCACACCCAGATGATAGTCTCGGTGTCAAGATTGCCCCGACGCTGGTACCAAATCAGAAATATACTGAAGACAAGATGTCTGACTTCACATCCTATGGGCCAGTTTCCAATCTTTCCTTCAAACCAGATATTACCGCACCAGGCGGCAACATCTGGTCAACGCAAAACAACAATGGCTACACAAATATGTCTGGTACGTCAATGGCCTCGCCATTTATTGCCGGTTCACAAGCATTGTTGAAACAAGCATTGAATAACAAAAACAACCCGTTTTATGCTTACTACAAACAACTTAAAGGGACAGCGCTCACCGATTTTCTTAAGACAGTTGAGATGAATACTGCCCAGCCAATCAACGATATTAACTACAATAATGTTATCGTATCGCCGCGGCGGCAAGGGGCCGGTCTTGTTGATGTGAAGGCAGCCATTGATGCATTAGAAAAGAATCCGTCAACGGTTGTCGCCGAAAACGGCTACCCGGCAGTTGAATTGAAAGACTTCACGAGTACGGACAAGACCTTTAAACTGACCTTCACGAATCGCACGACTCATGAACTAACCTATCAAATGGACAGTAATACGGATACTAATGCCGTTTATACATCAGCGACTGACCCTAATTCTGGGGTTTTGTATGACAAGAAGATTGATGGAGCAGTCATTAAAGCTGGCAGTAACATAACTGTGCCTGCTGGGAAAACGGCGCAGATTGAATTCACACTATCTTTGCCGAAGTCTTTTGACCAACAGCAATTTGTTGAAGGTTTTCTGAACTTTAAGGGTAGTGATGGATCGCGCTTAAACTTGCCATACATGGGCTTTTTTGGTGACTGGAATGACGGTAAGATTGTCGATAGTCTCAATGGGATCACTTATAGTCCTGCTGGTGGTAATTATGGCACGGTGCCACTATTGACGAACAAAAATACAGGCAATAAATATCATGGCGGTATGGTCACAGACGCTGATGGCAACCAGACAGTTGACGATCAGGCGATTGCTTTTTCGAGTGACAAGAATGCCTTATATAATGAAATCAGCATGAAGTATTATCTATTGCGCAATATCAGCAACGTCCAAGTTGATATTCTTGATGGTCAGGGCAATAAAGTTACGACTCTCAGCAGTTCCAACAATCTGACGAAGACCTATTATAATGCTAATTCGCAGCAGTACATCTACTACAATGCTCCAGCGTGGGATGGCACCTATTATGATCAACGTGATGGCAACATCAAGACGGCTGATGATGGCAGTTATACTTATCGTATTTCCGGTGTACCGGAAGGCGGCGACAAACGTCAAGTGTTTGATGTGCCTTTCAAGCTCGACTCTAAGGCGCCGACAGTTCGTCATGTCGCTTTGTCAGCCAAAACGGAAAATGGGAAAACCCAGTATTATTTGACAGCTGAAGCCAAGGATGATTTGAGTGGTCTTGATGCCACCAAGAGCGTTAAAACTGCAATTAATGAAGTGACGAATCTTGATGCTACCTTTACCGATGCTGGGACAACGGCTGATGGATACACCAAAATTGAAACGCCATTATCTGATGAACAGGCCCAAGCACTTGGCAATGGCGACAATTCGGCTGAGCTGTACTTGACTGATAATGCATCCAATGCCACTGATCAAGCTGCCAGCGTTCAGAAGCCGGGGTCTACATCGTTTGATTTAATTGTGAACGGTGGCGGTATCGCAGACAAGATCTCAAGTACCACAACTGGCTACGAAGCCAATACTCAAGGTAGCGGTACGTATACGTTTAGTGGAACGTATCCAGCAGCGGTTGACGGTACTTACACTGATGCACAAGGAAAGAAACATGATTTGAACACAGCCTACGATGCTGCGACTAACAGTTTCACTGCCTCAATGGCGGTCACAAATGCTGATTACGCCGCGCAAGTGGATCTATATGCCGATAAGGCGCATACCCAGTTGCTTAAACATTTTGACACCAAAGTTCGGCTGACGGCGCCAACCTTTACTGATTTGAAATTCAACAATGGCTCGGATCAGACCTCTGAAGCGACCATCAAGGTTACAGGGACGATTAGTGCTGACACTAAGACAGTTAATGTTGGCGACACCGTAGCAGCACTTGATGCACAACATCACTTTAGTGTTGATGTACCGATTAATTATGGTGACAATACCATCCAGGTGACCGCCACCGACGAAGACGGCAACACCACGACGGAGCAAAAGACGATTACCTCGTCTTATGATCCTGATATGTTGAAGAATTCTGTGACGTTTGATCAAGGTGTGACATTTGGTGCCAATGAATTCAATGCCACCTCGGCTAAGTTCTATGACCCTAAGACCGGGATTGCGACGATTACCGGTAAGGTCAAGCACCCAACGACAACGTTGCAGGTTGATGGTAAGCAAATTCCAATCAAGGATGATCTGACTTTCAGTTTCACTTTAGATTTAGGTACTCTTGGACAAAAACCGTTTGGGGTTGTTGTGGGTGACACCACTCAAAACAAGACCTTCCAAGAAGCGTTGACCTTCATTTTGGATGCAGTGGCTCCAACATTGTCATTGGACAGCTCGACAGATGCACCGGTTTATACCAACGATCCAAACTTCCAGATTACCGGAACGGCCACTGACAATGCGCAATATCTGAGTCTGTCAATTAACGGCAGTTCTGTCGCCAGCCAATACGCAGACATCAACATCAATAGCGGCAAACCAGGTCATATGGCTATTGATCAGCCCGTTAAATTGCTCGAAGGCAAAAACGTGCTGACTGTTGCTGTTACAGATAGCGAAGACAACACCACGACCAAGAACATCACAGTTTACTACGAACCAAAGAAAACACTGGCAGCACCAACTGTGACGCCAAGTACCACTGAACCAGCCAAAACGGTGACTCTGACGGCAAACGCTGCCGCAACGGGTGAAACGGTTCAGTATAGTACTGATGGTGGCAAGACATATCAGGATGTTCCGGCAGCCGGTGTAACGGTCACGGCAAATGGCACCTTCAAGTTTAAGTCGACTGATTTATACGGTAATGAATCACCAGCCGTAGACTATGTTGTCACCAATATCAAGGCCGATGATCCTGCACAATTGCAGGCAGCTAAGCAGGCACTGACTAATCTGATTGCTTCCGCCAAAACGCTAAGTGCCAGCGGTAAGTATGATGATGCTACAACGACTGCTTTAGCAGCGGCAACGCAGAAGGCACAAACGGCGCTTGATCAGACGAACGCCTCAGTTGATTCACTTACTGGTGCCAATCGAGACCTGCAAACTGCGATCAATCAATTAGCTGCCAAGTTACCTGCAGATAAGAAGACTTCGCTGCTTAACCAGTTGCAATCTGTGAACGATGCGCTGGGAACGGACTTGGGCAATCAAACTGATCCAAGCACTGGCAAAACATTTACGGCAGCGTTAGACGACCTAGTGGCACAAGCTCAAGCAGGGACGCAAACGGACGACCAGCTTCAAGCGACTCTTGCCAAGGTACTTGATGCAGTATTAGCAAAACTTGCGGAGGGTATTAAAGCGGCAACACCGGCTGAGGTTGGCAATGCTAAAGATGCTGCAACTGGCAAAACTTGGTATGCCGACATTGCTGACACTTTGACGTCTGGTCAAGCCAGTGCTGATGCATCTGACAAGCTTGCACATTTACAAGCTTTGCAAAGTCTGAAAACGAAGGTGGCAGCTGCCGTTGAAGCGGCCAAGACAGTTGGTAAAGGCGACGATACAACCGGTACTAGCGACAAAGGCGGCGGTCAAGGTACCCCGGCGCCCGCTCCAGGCGACACAGGTAAGGACAAAGGCGATGAGAGCAGCCAGCCTAGTTCTGGTGGTAATATCCCAACAAATCCAGCCACACCGACGTCAACGACCACGGATGATACGACTGTTCGTAATAGTCAACATACAACCGGTACTAGCGACAAAGGCGGCGGTCAAGGTACCCCGGCGCCCGCTCCAGGCGACACAGGTAAGGACAAAGGCGATGAGGGCAGCCAGCCTAGTTCTGGCGGTAATATCCCAACAAATCCAGCCACTCCGACGTCAACGAGCACGGATGATACGACTGATCGTAATGGTCAACATACATCCGGTAAGGGAGCATTACCCAAGACAGGAGAGACAACTGAGCGGCCAGCGTTTGGCTTCTTGGGTGTCATTGTGGTCATTCTGATGGGGGTATTAGGATTGAAACGGAAACAACGTGAAGAATAGCCTGTCCATGCGTTGCGTTTAGGGCAGCAGCGTATCGACAAAAAGAAAAGGGCGCTACGATCTTTGGAGTTGAGGTTCAAAGTCAAATGGTACTGATGACCGGTAAAATTTAATATTTTGAACCTTGCTTAGGCAGCTGACTTCACATTGTTGAGATCAGCTGCCTTTTGCTTATATTTCATTGAGTAGAAACGGTTCTGTTGCGAAGTTTGAAAATCAAACGCGCCCTCTCTGAACTCCAAATATCTTAGGCTGGTATTCCCATTAATACCTTGATTTCAGTAGACACCGAAAAGCCGAAGAGCGTTCCATTTCTTCGGTTCTTTTTATATATTCCTCGAAGGGTCTCCATGCCCTTAATCGTGGAAGAGGCTGTACGGAGACTTTGATAAAATTTATTCCGTCGTTTAATAGGTCGATGGTCTTGTTCTATTAAATTGTTAAGATACTTCACAGTTCGGTGCTCTGTCTTAGTATATAAACCCACACTCTGTAACTTTCTAAAGGCGGAGCCAAGAGAAGGTGCTTTATCGGTCACAATTGCTTTCGGCTCACCAAACTGTTTATGGAGTCGTTTTAAGAAAGCATAGGCTGCTTGCGTATCCCGTTTCTTTCGTAACCAGATATCTAAGGTTAAGCCGTCCGCATCAATTGCACGATAAAGATCATGCCAACGTCCCTTAATTTTGATATAGGTTTCGTCCATTTTCCATGAATAGAAGGATTGTCTATTTTTCTTCTTCAAAAAATCATAGAGGACTTTGCTGTACTCTTGCACCCAACGATAAATCGTCGTATGACAAACATTTATTCCACGATCATATAACAATTTCTGAACTTCACGATAGCTTAGATTGTAACGCAGGTAGTAACCAACAGCGACAATAATGACGTCTTTTTTGAATTGTTTGCCTCTAAAATGATTCATTACTCTGTCCTCTCTGTCTTTTTTCTCAATTTTACACTAAAATAGATTTTTTGGAAAACTTTGCAACAGAACCATATTTTTGCCATTTTTTATAAATTCATTTTAGCTTAAATTTGAAAAAAAGATAGTTAGAACTGGACTAAATTCAAATAAATGGATACAAAATGGAATACATCTTCTTAGGTCAATGTTCTTTTATATTTGAGTGTCCATAAAATGGTCATTTTCTGGACACTCTTTTTTTGTTATAAAAA
The DNA here is from genome assembly GCF_038006585.1 of Lactococcus sp. FSL W8-0209. Taxonomy (NCBI): domain Bacteria; kingdom Bacillati; phylum Bacillota; class Bacilli; order Lactobacillales; family Streptococcaceae; genus Lactococcus; species Lactococcus sp. FSL W8-0209. Next base: position 16,508 of record NZ_JBBOVN010000002.1, read on the forward strand.
CTCTCAAAATCATTTACATTTCTTGTTCATTAACCCGTAATTTATTCTATGTTCATTTATACATATATTTTTAAGTTATGATACAATAAATTAGAACAAAGGAGAATAAAATGAATATCGGATATGCACGAGTTTCAACTGGACTTCAAAATTTGGATTTACAAAAAGATAGTCTTAAAAAATATGATTGTGAGAAAATATTCACTGATCATATGTCAGGAAGTAAAAAAGATAGACCTGGATTAAAATCCGCCATCGAATTTTCTCGTTCTGGAGATACAATTGTTGTTTGGCGGTTAGATCGATTAGGAAGAAATATGGAGGACTTAATTAGCATAGTTAATTCACTTAATGATAAAGGAGTAAGCTTCCATAGCTTGCAAGAAAATATCACAATGGATAAATCAAGTTCGACTGGACAATTGATGTTTCATTTGTTTGCGGCTTTTGCGGAATTTGAGCGAAATCTTATTTTGGAGCGTTCTGCCGCTGGTAGAGAAGCTGCACGTGCAAGAGGACGACTTGGAGGAAGACCTGAGAAATTTTCGGAGCAAGACGTAAAGCTTCTTAAAACCTTGGTAGAAAGTGGCACGCCGATTAAGTCGATTGCGGATTCTTGGGGAGTGTCAAGAACAACGATTTATAGATATATTAATAAGTTTTAGAATAAACTAAAAAACCAGCTCACAACTATTAAGGTGCAAGCTGGTTTAATTTTTTTACTTTGGTATAATTAGTAACTCATACTAATTTTACAATCTTCGATAAGATATTGACTGATATTTCTAACAAAAGATTTCAAGCGTTCCTTTTTGTTATGTAAATCTAACGCTGTTTGATTTTCCCAATTTTCTGCAATTACATATTGAGTACTGTCTTGGACAACGAACTGAACCAACTTTGCAATAGGTTGCTTTCAGTGAATCTTGGGCGAAACGAATATGAATTCTCTCCAAGGTCAATAAGTTAAGCAAGATACAAAAAGCTTATCATTATGATAAACTTTTTATGTTTTCAGTTTAAGTATTGCATATTTTCAACTCGTTTTTCCGACCATTTGTGGCATACTTTTAACAATTCTACTTTTTGTTCTTCATTCAATTGCTCGAAGTAAGCTCGTGGGTCATTGGGGACATGATTGGGGGTAACTCCCATCAGATATCCTGGTGGAAGTTGGAAGTATTGGGACAAAACTAAAGAAATTTTATTAGCAATAGCTTTTCCTAAAGTTTTCATAATTCCTCCTCTATCAATAATATAACAAGCATAATTATAACCCTTTTGAGAGAAGTTGAAAAGTTTGAGCTAAAAATTCGATAAATTCTTTTTCAGTCATTATCATTATTCGTTGTCCTTTTCGTTTAGATTGCTTAGCCTCTGATATTTTATGCGAATGATGATAGCCTTTTATTAAATCAATCGGAAAATTGCCTGTGACTAGTCTAGTCGTTTTTTTAGTCACATCGTTCTGATTATGCCCTTTTAAACCTATAATGATTGATTGTGCTTGTTTTCTTGTCATCGTTGTAAGGGTGCCAGTAAATACAAAATATTCATTCTCTAGCATTAAACCACCTCTGCTGTTTTTCTGAATGGACTCGATGCTCAACTTATTTGACCTTCTAGGAATCCAATTATATCAGAAAATAAATATAAACCTTTGAAGTATACTCTGGTATCCTAACCGTGCTAGCAATAACTCTTTTTATAATATATCAAAAAGTGGAAAAATCACTCATAACTATGTGATTATAGGTGCTTTTTCTAAATTATTTGACTCAATTTCAATATATCATTAATATAAATTCAATGATTACCAAATTTTAACACGATTTTCTGGTGCACGATACATCTTATCTGTTTCTTTAACATCAAAAGTATCGTAAAATTCTTCGAGATTTGTTGGAGGAATATTTGCACGAAGTTTAGCGGGTGCATGAAAATCCATTGACAAAAGCATTTGTTGGAATTCTTTACTTGCTTTCATGCGCCAAATCTTAGCCCACTGACTAAAGAAAGCTTTCAAATCAACGTCTTTCTCATCTTTAGCTGCTGTCAGTGCCGCTGTAATTCCTCCTTGGTCAGCAATATTTTCTGACACAATGAGTTTTCCGTTTGCTGGACCAGCTTCGGTTTCTACGCCGTCAAAGAGTGCAATCATTTCTTTTTGCTTTTCTTCAAAAGCTTCATAATCTTTATCTAACCACCACTTGTTCAAATTTCCTTCTTTATCGAATTGGGCACCGTTGTTATCAAAAGCGTGAGAAATTTCATGAGCAATGACAGCGCCAATTCCACCGTAATTTTGTGATGAAGATTGTTCAAGAGAGTAAAAAGGAGCTTGCAAAATTGCTGCTGGAAAAACAATTGTATTACTATCAGGACTATAATAAGCATTGACCATATGAGCAGGCATATGCCAGCTTGTTTTATCAACATCTTCTGAGAATTTTTCAAAAGTTCGAGCAGTCAAAATTTCATCGAATTTAAGGGCATCTTCATAGAGAGAGCCAGAAGTTGTTTTTAAACGACTATAAATTTCAGGCAATTTATCTGGGAAACCAATGAAAGGAGTAATAGCATCCAATTTTTCAATGGCTTTTTCAGCTGTTTCTTGACTGAGCCACTCATTTTTAGACAAACGCGCTTGGTAAACTTTAATCATCGCAGTGACCATCCGTTTGACATCGGCCTTAGCAGCTTCACCAAAATATTTTTTACCATAGAATAAACCAATCACTTGGCTAAAATAAGACTCAGTCAAATCAAGTTGATGTTTTTCTTGACTTCTTGCTTCTTGAACATTTGAAAGGAAACGTCCATAAGCTCCACCAAGAATTCTAAGGTCTTCATTGAAGAAAGAAGTAGCGCCACGTGCAATTTTAGTCAGCATCCAAGCTTTAATGAGTGACCAATTTTCTTCATTGATAAGTGAATCAAATGATTCATAAAAACGATCTTCGTAAACAATGACTTTATCAGGTTCAGTTTTTACTAAATCTTTAATTAAAGATTTTAAATCCAGGTTTTTAACTTTACTGACAAAGCTGTCAGTAGAAATTGGATGATAAAGTTCAGCATATTTTGCCCACTCTTCAGAAGTATTTGCTGATGGAACTAAAAGAGCATCGAATTTAAGGGCAGACTTTGCAATCTCTTCTGCATTTTCAACATCAAATGTCTTTAAAATTTCGCTTGTATTTTTAGCCCAAAAATCAAGTAATTCTTTTTTTCTAGGGTGTTCATCATTATAATAAGTGGTATCAGGTAAAATCAAACCCGGGCCAGAAAATCCAAGAGAATAGTGAATAGCATCTTTCATATCAGGTTCAACACTAAAAGAAAACGGAAGAGGTGCCTGAGAATGGAAAACGAGTTGAGTCAAATTATTTTTAAAATCTTCAAAAGTATTTAAAGTTTCAACTTTAGCAAGTTCATTTTTTACGGCAGAAAAGTCCGCTTTTTCTCTGGTTTGCCAATCTCCTGCTTTATTATAAAATTTGATTGCTTCAAGCAACTCTGGATTATCAGTAGGTAGGTTTTGTGATAAATCAGCTAAATCTTTAGCCAAATTTTTCTCATTTTTTAGTACTAATTCATCAAAAGCTGAAATTCTTGGTTTGTCAGCAGGAATTTCTGCATTTTCTAACCATTCAGCATTAACAGTAGCGAATAAATCATCTTGAATCCTTGTCATATCAAACTCCTTTTTTAATAAAAGAAGCTCAAATCATAAATTTGAACTTCTGTGACTTTAGAATTGCGAAAACTAAAGTGAGGGTATTTTTACAAAAAAACTTGTAAACAAAAGTTAAGTAAAACTATTTGGTGGCCAACTTAGCAGAAGAAACACCAATTTCTGACCAAGTATTCATTGCACCATAATCAAGCGTCATTCCAACTACACGTTTGTTAACCGGCGTATAACTTAACGAGAAGTTTGTTGGAACAACATAAGCTTTTTTATTCATATCTTCTTGATATTTAATAAAAGCAGCTTTACGGTAAGTTGGATTTTCAGACTTGGCAGAATCAATATCATTTAAATCCTTAGTAATTTCTGAATCATTAAAGTGACCAAAGTTATAAGGTGCTGCTGCTGAGAACAAATCTTGTTGAGAAGGTTCAGATGACAATGACCAAGCACCGTCAGTGATATCCCAGTCATTTGCTCCTGGAGGAGTCGTCATATGGTCGGCCCAAGAATTAAATTCCATCAATTTACCGTTATAAAGACTCACTTTTACCCCAATTTTCTTCCATTGTTGGATATAGTTTTGGGCAATGGTTTCAGCGTTTGCATCACCTACACGAGCCGCATAAACAAGCGATAATTCTTTTCCATCTTTTTCACGGTAGCCTGTAGATTTATTCAATTTCCATCCGTCCTCATCCAAAAGTTTATTCGCTTTATCAAGATCTTGTTTTTCATATCCTTTAACTGATGGACTCGTAAATTGTTTAAAGATAGGTGGAATCAAACTATTTGCAGGAGTTGAAAGTCCGTTTGAGAACTTATTAGCCACTTCTGCGACATTTCGAGCATAACCAATGGCTTGACGAACATTTTGGTCTTGCAATGGCGTTTTACGATCTTGGACATTAATTGAATTTTTAGTATCATAGTGCCCTAAGTTATAGTACATTAAGGAAATATAAAGCGCTTGTTGTCCTAAAACCTTGTATCCCTTTAAGTTTTTCACTTGCTTATACTGGCTACTAACCATGCCGTTAATAATATCATATTTACTTGATGAAAGTGCTGCGACTGATTTTGCTGTTGATACAACTTCATAAGTAATTGAATTTAGTTTTGGTTTTTTACCCCAATAGTAAGGATTTGGGACATATTTAATAGATTCACCCGAAACAACATTTTCCGGTTTAAAAGGCCCTGTAACTAATGGTTTCGTTGTCGTTTTTGGACTAGAAGCCAAATCTTTAGGAGCGACATCTTTCAAATATTGGTAAGGAGCTACCGTTTCAAGGAAGTAACCATTTCCTGTTTGAGTCATCCCCGGTTTCATTTCTTTAAATTGAACCTTGATGACTTTTCCGTTTTCACCGTCTGGGAAAGTAATCCCTGAGATTGTTTTAGCTTTACCCGCATGATAATCACTCAAGCCAACAATATTTGCCAGAGAATCAGTCCAACGGTCGGAACCATAAGCAGGATTAGCAATCGTTTCATAGGTAAATTCATAATCTTTAGCCGTTACTTCTGAACCATCAGACCATTTCAAATCTTTACGAAGGGTAATCGTTGCCGTTTTAGACTCTTTATCTAGAGCAACATCGGCAGCTCCTCCCTTAATAAATTTGAATCCACTGTCTGTGAAGAACAAACCATCTTGACCTCCACCAGGACCAGACATTGTAGCAAAAGTTGCATCATTAGAAAGTCCCGATAACCATTGTGCTTTCATTGGAGAATCACTTTGATATGCGACTTTTAAATTTCCACCTTTGATTGCCTTGTCTGGATTTTGATAAGCAACGTCAAAGTTCCCCGCTTTTAATTTTTTTGTACTTGTACTTGAGCTTTGGTTAGAGCCACAAGCACTTAGGAGTGTAGCTGCTAAAACTACACTACTTGCCAATAAAGTTACTTTTAATTTGTTCATCTTAGTTTCTCCAATAATTTCTTTTTATTTCTTGCTTGCTTCAATATAATATTTAATTTATCATATCCATTTTTAATAGATAAACATTTTTATCACTCTTGAATGTTGTTTATCTTGTAGCTTGTCTTTGGTCAGCTACTCGTCTTAGCGCATTTCCGATAAAGATAATGGCAAGCACCACAATTAGGATGACCACTGTTGCTGGAACCCAAGTCCAAGGTTTATCAGTCATTGTCTCTGGATTAGTCGCTTCATTTATCATTGTTCCCAAAGATGGTGTCCCCGCTGGAAGTCCAAAACCTAAGAAAGAAAGTCCTGTTTCTAAACCAATATTTCCAGCAAAAACAAGCGTTGCTTCAGCAATGACTAAGGTGGACAAGTTGGGCCATATTTCCCGAAACATAATTTTAAAATCAGAGGTTCCCGAAGTTTTTGATGCTCGAACATAATCTCGATTGACTTCCGTCATTGTTCTTGCTCGAATCAGACGCGTTGTCCCTATCCAACTAAAGATACTGATAATCCCAATCAAAGACCAAGAATTAAACCGTGGGATGATAGTTACAAAAACAATAATGATCATCATTGAGGGTAAAATCATGACAAAATCAGTGAAACGCATGAAGATTAAATCAAACCTTCCGCCAAAGTAGCCCGTAATTACCCCTAAGATATTTCCTACAACTAAAGTAATGAGTGTAACTGCAAAAGCGATATTGAAAGAGTTTCGTGCAGAAATCATTAACATCATGATAATATCTCGTCCACCATTATCAGTTCCCAGTAAATGTCCATTTGTCAGTGGTGCAAGATACTGATCCATAATATTAACATCAACATAAGTTGCTTTTTTTAAAAACATCGAGTAAATATAAACGATTAGAAAGACAGCAACTAGAAAAATTGTTGAAATCATCGCTAATTTATCTTTTTTTAGTTCTTCTTTAATTGAGTGAACTAATGATAAAGAATTTTTGTGTTTTTTTTCTGTCATTTTCACTCCTTATTGAATCCGAATTCGTGGGTCAACCATTGCCATGATAATATCCGACAGGAGGGCTCCAAGAAGTCCCAAAAAACCATTTAATAAAATCAAAGCCGTAATCATTGAATAATCTCGCCCAGTGATTGAAGTAATAAAAAGTTGTCCTAAGCCAGGATAGCCGAAAATTGTTTCAGCAAAGATTGCTCCTCCCAAGAGTCCAGTAATTACAAATCCAAAATTTGAAGCGATTGGTAATGAGGCATTTCTCAAAATATGACGTCTAAAAATCACTCTTTCCTTGACCCCTTTGGCTCGAGCCGTACGTACATAATCTTGCGTTTGTTCATCTAAAATCCCTGAACGGAAGTAAGTAAAGATTCCTACCGTTCCAAAGACCGCCAAACTAAAAGCTGGAAGAATCATGTGATAAATCTTACTAAAGAAAATAGGAACTGCTCCCATCGCATTTGGACTTACCGTCCCACCTGTTGGAAACCAATTAAGACTATAACCAAAGATAAAGATAATCAAGAGATAGAATACGTAAGGTGGAATACCAAAAGTAATTGAATTATAGGTCAACCACAATTGGTCTTGCCATTTTCCTTCATTTCGAGCTGCAACTATCGACATCGGAATAGCAAATAAGTAAGTTAAAATAACTGACAAAAGTGACATCCAAAAAGTATTAATCGCTCTATGTCCAATGACAGTCATCACAGGCTCTTTGAGATTATAGGACATTCCTAAATTCCCATGTATGGCATTCCCTAACCACCTGAGATACTGCTCCCACCAAGGGTCATATAAACCTGCTGCCCGTCTTAATGCTTCAACTTCATGTGGGTCGGTATGAGGACCAATCAACCCTGAAAAAGGATCACCAGGCATCAATTTAGCAAAGAAGAAAACAAGAATACTCAAGATAAATAATTGAGGGATCATCAATAAAATACGTCTAATAATTACTTTCCACATTTTCCCCTCCTTTTGGCAAAGCAGCCCAATGACTTTCACTTAATTTTTTTAAGGGCAAAGCGTGTCCATCTTTGTCATAAAAGTTTGCTTTTTTATCCTCAAAGTCTTGTTCAACTTTTAGACGGTTTTTCCGATTTTCCGCTCTTCTTGTAACATCAATCGAAGGGATAGCAGATAGGAGTCGTTTAGTATAAATGTGCTGTGGCTCCTCAAAAATATCTCTTCGTGTTCCTTTTTCGACAATTCGACCGTTGTGCATGACTGCAATATTATCAGTCATATGGCGGACAACCCCTAAATCATGAGAAATAAAAAGAAATGCAATTCCCAAGTCCTTTTGAATGAGCTTCATGAAATTCAAAACCTGAGCTTGAACAGATAAGTCTAATGCTGAAACTGGTTCATCTGCCACAATTAACTTAGGATTAGTAGCAACTGCCCGTGCGATTCCAATTCTTTGTTGTTGACCTCCAGAAAATTGGAAAGGATACTGTTCTAAAGCTTGTTTAGGTAGTCCAACAATATCCAATAATTCATGAATCCTTTTATTTTCTGTATTAGGATCTAATTTTTCAAAATTTCGAATAGGCTCCGCAATGATATCGTAAATTGTTTTTCTTGGATTCAAACTCGAAAATGCATCTTGAAAAATCATTTGAACATCTTTATTGTATTTGAGCTGGTTTCTTATCTTTTTTTTGCTGACATCTTGTCCTTTGTAAATCAATTGTCCTGATGTCATTTGTTCTAAACCAACAATTGTTTTGCCAATCGTTGATTTTCCAGAGCCAGATTCACCAACTAAACCGACAGTTTCTCCTTCATGAATCGTTAAATCTACTCCATCAACAGCTAAAACATTATCTGTCACTCGATTAAAGAAACCAGATCGAATAGGATAATAAACTTTTAAGTCCTTTAAATTAAGAATTTCGCTCACTTTTTACCCCCTTTCAATTTTTGATCTGGAAATTCAAATTTTTTCCAAGCCTGACCTCGAACAAAATGATTTGGAGAAATTTCAGTCATTTTTTCCGAAATTACTTTTTGAGCTTCTTCTTTCATCCAAGGCACTCGAGCGAGAAATAAATCTTTGTCATACTCAATTTCTGACAGAGAAGGCACAGACCCTGGAATCACATATAAATCATCTGAAACTGTTTCGGCAGATGGATTTGAACGCAAAAGTGACCGGGTGTATGGATGTTTGGGATTTTGAAAAAGCTCTTCAACAGAAGCTTTTTCGACGAGTTGTCCTGCATACATCACAGCCACTGTATCAGCAATTTCAGCAACAACTCCTAAATCATGAGTAATTAGAATAACCCCAGCATTCTTCTTCTTTTGTATTTCTAAAATCAAGTCTAAAATCTGAGCTTGAATGGTAACGTCTAAAGCAGTCGTTGGCTCATCAGCAATAATCAAATCTGGGTCATTGGCAATGGCTATTGCAATCATTACTCTTTGTCTCATCCCGCCTGAAAGTTGGTGGGGAAATTGATTAACGACTCTTTTAGGATTTGGAATTCCTACTTGTTCTAAAAGTTGAAAGCTTCTACTTTCATACTGATTTTCTGGATAAACATCATGCACGGCCAACATTTCCTTGATTTGCTGCCCAATTTTCATCAATGGATTAAGCGCAGTGAGTGGATTTTGAAAAATCATTCCAACTTTACTTCCTCGAATACTTGCCATGGAGTCACCCGTTTTACCAATCACTTCTTCCTCATCCAATAAAATGGAGCCTGTAATTTGAGTTTGATTTAGGTTGTGTAATCCCATAACAGCAGTTGCGAAAGTTGACTTCCCAGAACCTGATTCCCCAACAATGGCTAAAACTTCACCACGTCTAAGACTTAAATCAATATCATAAATTGCTTTTTGAAATTTACCAGCAATCCGAAAGGCAACACTCACTTGTTTTGCTTCCAAAATATTTTCACTTTCCATATTTACCTCAATGAAATCTTTCTAAATAGACTTAATAAAAGTATACTGCTTTTTCTGTATATTTGCAAAAAATTATCATTTTGGATATCTTCATGAATTTTCTGAACATTACGGGAAATGAAGGTAAAACAACAGTTTTGGAGGAAATAATAAAAGCAGTAATCATATTAAAAAATGTTTTTATTATACCCGAATTGCTAGTTAATTTCATTGGAAAATAAATAAGTCGTGCTATCCTAATCTTAAACCACTAAGCATTAGAAAGCGCACGACTTATATGACTTATAATAGCACACTTCCAAAAGTTTTTGTTTATTTACTGACAACCATTGAGACGCTCTATCAAACGAGTGTTCCCCTTGAGGTTCAAAACCGAAAGAACGTCCATCTCGCAACATCAGATTGCTTAGTTATCGCTTGTTACCTATGGGGCGTACTGCATTTTAGTGAAACACTTAAAGCTAAGCACCAATTGGCTCAAAGTTTATTTCCTAATTTCCTAGAATATTCTCGCTTTGTCCGCCGTTGTAATGCCCTCTTACCGAGTATCCAAGTCATTCGCCAAGCACTCGTCTTTAAAGAGGTTGAAGGAATGAGTGTATCCATTATTGACAGCTTCCCCATTCCTTTGTGTCAGTCGATTCGTAATTTCAGAAGCAAAGTTCTTGGAGATTATGCAAATGTTGGCTACAATGCTACAAAGGGACAGTACTTCTATGGATGTCAATGTCATGCTTTAGTCAGTGAATCAGACTATGTCATAGACTACACAATTACTCCTGCTTCAATGGCTGACAGTACAATGGCCATCGGGTATCAAGTCATGGCTAAATAATCAACTAGCAATTCGGGTATTTTAAAAAAAGAAAATTGGGACTCCTTAGAGTCCCTTTTAATTATTTTATATTATATATTTTGTCTTTTGTTCTTTTGCGAAAAAAAAAATCTAGTGTTTGTAAGGGGTAACAGGATTATAGTCCTACAAAAAACTGTGCATAGTCCTACAAAAAACTGTGCATAGTCCTACAAAAAACTGTGCATAGTCCTACAAATTATTTGTATTTGTAGGTGTTTTGTGTTATTATTTATTTAAATCATAAAAGGAGTGGATTATGCAAGAGATAGACACAGGAGAAAGAAATAAACAAATACAGGAAATATGTTCAAGGAAGGTGGCAGAGCATAACGATTTAATTAGCTCAGTTGCAAAAATGGATAAGACACCATTAAAAATGTTTGAGCTAGCTGTTTCATGTATAGATACTGATGCTCCTCCTAAAGATAATATAGTATTCTTGTCAAAAAAGGAATTATTTACTTTTTTTGATGTTTCTGATAATGATAAACATCGTCGTTTTAAGGAAGCTGTTGAAAAAATGCAAGAACAAGCTTTTTTCAGAATAAAGGAGAAAAAGAATAGAGGGTTCAAGTTTAAACGGATAGTACCTATACCTTATGTTGAGTGGAATGATTATAATGATAAAGTTTTGATACGTTTTGATCAAGCTATTATGCCTTATCTCATAGATTTAAAAAATAATTTTACGCAATATGCCATATCAGATATTATGGAACTGAATAGCAAGTACAGTATTATTTTATATAAATGGTTCTCTATGTCTTATAATCAATTTGAGCATTACCAATATAAACCTAATAGAACGAAGAAACAATTGGAAGATTACAAGAGTCCTAGGATAATAATTAGTGACTTAAGAGAATTAACAGATACTGTTGATGACTATAGTAGATTTGATAATTTTGAAAAAAGAGTCATAAAAGATGCAATTAAAGAAATAAATTCTTTTACTCATTTTAATGTTGAGTATAAAAAAATAAAAAAAGGACGTTCAATCGATTCAATACAGTTTCATATAGTTAAGAAAGCAAATTGGAAAGATGAGAACTATAAACGTAATGATGTACAAGCACAATTAACTGAAGAACAAAATCAAGCTCAAAATCAGGTTAATTATGCAGTAGCAGTTGCAAATCCTTTTACCATGAAACTTATAAATTCCTCTTTGTTGTATGCAACTGATATAGCAAACCAGGACACGATTTTAGAGCTTGCTGAGAGTGTTTATCCTGTGTATGATAAACTTGTAAAAGAACTCGGAGAAGATGCCTTAGAAACGCATATGGACTATGTACGAAGAAAGATGGTAGATTATTCAAATGATAAAAAGAATATCGTAAAGTATTTAAGTATATCAGCAAAACAATATCTTATTTCAAGGTTGAGTAAACAGCAAATGAAAGAGTAAGGAAGAAGTTAACACAAAAGAAAGAAAAAGGTCGTGCAAAGGTATGACCTTTTTCTTGACTTTATCTTACGAAAGTGTTAAGATAAAGGTATGACTTAAGTAATACCTATGGGATACTAAAGTAGTTGAAAGAGGAGAATAAGGTATGCAAGTAATTAGTTTTATGGCAATTAAAGGTGGTGTAGGAAAGACTACAATGGCTTTCCAATTTGCAAAATATTTGCAAGAAAATAATAAAAGTACATTATTAATTGATTTGGATTCACAAAAAAGTTTAACTGGTACATTTGAGACAAAAGATTTTAATTTTAAATATAAACACAATATTTCAGAAATTCTCAGCAATCCCCAAATTGGAATCATTGCTACTACGGTTGAAAAAAATATTGATGTAATTCCTTCAACTAGTAATTTAGAAGAAATCGCAGATAACTTGGCAACTAAACTTAATAAAGAATTATTGTTATTTATGTGGTTTGTAAAAAATTCAAAAGAACTAAATCAAAAATATGATTATATTATTTTAGACTTACCGCCTGCATGGAATTTATTAACCAAAAATGGTGTGGCAGTTGCGGATAAGGTAATATCACCAATGGAACCAAGTCGTTTTGGATACGAAAGTCATACCAAGGTATTACAAAGCGTTTCAACTTTAAAAAATGAAGTTGTTGATCCTGTCAGTGGTAAATCATATGTTAGCGCAAAAATCTATTTTTTAGGAAATAGAGTTAAACACAATACTAATTCATCTAAAGAATTTTTAGAAGCGTTAAAAAATATAAATGATGTAATTGGAATTGTACCTGAAAAAGAAGCTATTAATACAAGTATGCTTCTTAAAAAGGGAATATTTGATTATTTAGAAGAGACAGGGCAAACTCATACACAAAATAAATTCATTGCATCATTAAAAAAAGTATTCAACCAAATAGAAACAAAGGGGATAGAGTAAAATGGCAAACAAGTTTGAAGATATGACCTTTGATAATAATGATTATCAAGTAGTAAAAAATATTTCGGAAGATAATAACACAAATTTGGGTTGGGAGAAAAAAATCAAAACTAGTTTTTCAATAAAAAAAAGTAATTCAGAAAAACTAGATGAATTAGTAAAAAAATTTAATGCTAAATCAAGGTCAGTAATTATTGATATGCTAATTGAAAAAAGTGAACTATAAAAGTATTACTAAAGCAATACTTTTATCTTGCTAAGGTGCTCCTTTGGTATTTAATTGGTAAGAACATGATAGTACCTCATAGGTTATCCTTTGAATTATGAAAGAGGTTTAAATAGATGATAGTTTAAAAGAGTTAGAAGAATAGTTTATTAATTTAAGTAGGTAGTAAACGAAGAGTAATAGCATTTATAATCAAGGATGATGTTAAGAAAAAGGTATTACTTTACGAATACTTTTCTCTTGATAAAGTAATACTGCTTTAGGGAACACAGGCAAAAAAGACTAGCAATTTTGCAACTAGTCTTGTCATAGATCAGATTTTACTTTTTATTTTACCCGAATTGCTAGTTGATTATTTAGCCATGACTTGATACCCGATAGAATATCTTAAAGTCTCTGGTTCCAGTGATTTATCTGATTTTAACAGTAAAGAATACGCTAAAAGTATCATCTCTAATTTCAATTGAAAACCTTGAGGCGAACGACTTTTACAACGCTCAGCTCCTAGATTTGTCAAAAAAGAGAAAACTCGCTCAATCACTTTTCTACGTTTTGAAAAATTAGGGAAAAGGATTTTCTTTTGCTTCATGTTCTTCCTGACAGATGTAATTAGATCAATTCCTTTTAATTCCAGCCTATTATGCAGTGACTGACCTAAATATCCCATATCTCCAAGGACTGTTGGTGTCCCAAATTGACTCAACACTTCCTCGGTCATTGAACTATCAGCCATTGAAGCAGGAGTAATTGTGTAGTCTATGACATAGCCTGATTCACTGACTAAAGCATGACATTTACATCCATAGAAGTACTGTCCCTTTGTAGCATTGTAGCCAACATTTGCATAATCTCCAAGAACTTTGCTTCTGAAATTACGAATCGACTGACACAAAGGAATGGGGAAGCTGTCAATAATGGATACACTCATTCCTTCAACCTCTTTAAAGACGAGTGCTTGGCGAATGACTTGGATACTCGGTAAGAGGGCATTACAACGGCGGACAAAGCGAGAATATTCTAGGAAATTAGGAAATAAACTTTGAGCCAATTGGTGCTTAGCTTTAAGCGTTTCACTAAAATGCAGTACGCCCCATAGGTAACAAGCGATAACTAAGCAACCTGATGTTGCGAGATGGACGTTCTTTCGGTTTTGAACCTCAAGGGGAACACTCGTTTGATAAAGCGTCTCAATGGTTGTCAGTAAATAAACAAAAACTTTTGGAAGTGTGCTATTATAAGTCATATAAGTCGTGCGCTTTCTAATGCTTAGTGGTTTAAGATTAGGATAGCACGACTTATTTATTTTCCAATGAAATTAACTAGCAATTCGGGTATGAATATATAATAAAGTATTTTTTTAAACATGTACAGGACAGATAGACGACAAAAGAACGACAATCTACCGACACAAAGGTAAAACAACAGTTTTGGAGTAAATAATAAAAGCAGTAATCATACTAAAAACTGCTGACGTTAAGTCAATTTTCAGACGGAAAAACATATACCGACCCTGATGGCTTTGAATTTGAACTTCCCCTGTGGGCAACAAATAAAAGTGCCGCTAAAAAATATTTCAAACAAGAAGGCTGGCACTATTATAAAAAGTCAGCCTTTTGTAAGGACTCCTTTGAAAAAATAAATAGTGGATACTTCGTCATTGACCGCTTCAATCAGTTTTATTGTCATGACCTGATTTGCGATACTCCAGACCCTCGTTTCTTGATGACCTTAGACCAGGCACGACCATTTACTTCAGCAACTTATAATGATGAACTCGTTCGCTTTAAAAAGGCCTTCCCTATTATGTGTCAAATCCTGAGAGGAGAATGGAGATTTGATGTTGTGGGACATTATAAATCCCACCCTGAAATGACTATAACCTTTGCCGGCCCAAGGTTTTAATGACTAATTCAAAAGCCCTGTAAGTCTATGACTTACGGGGCTTTTTTTGTTATAATAATGTTTGTAGAGTTTATGAACGGTAGCCTGATTGCAGGTGGTGTTTATGATTATTTCGTGGGCAAACCCTCACAAAACATGAAAGGCGAAAATTTTTTGACTGTATTTCAGGCATTGAGTCTCATGATTGCTTTTGCGACCTTGATGATTCTTGTGATAAATACAAGTAATAAAAAATGACCGTTCAGCTTAGCACGCAGTAGGCCATTTTGTTGTATGTAGTGCTACCGTTCTTAAAACGGCTACATTAGAGCTTGTTAGTGCAATCTCTTTTTTCTTTACCTTTATTTTATCACAACTTCTTTTTTTTGTCACTTCCTCTATTTTAAAAAACTGCCTTCGGAGTTCCAAAAGGAAGGCAGCTCGATAGAAAGGAATATATTTTAGGGATATCTAAAATATAAAACGATTATAACACATTACTTGAAATGGACGCACAAAAATAATCAATAAAAAAAGGATACTCTGACGAATCGTGTTAAAAATCAGAATATCCTTTTTGCACTATGTTAAGGCTAATTAAAAACACTCTCATACTCTCATAAAGTTGCCATAATAGGTGCTTTTTTTGTTTTTGTAAACCTTTGAAAAACTAAAACCGCTTAACCATGCGTTTTATATTGATTATAAGTTTCGAAAAAACAACAATTTTTCCGAAACTTATTATTTCTAGAGTGAAAATCATTAAATTCCCTTTTAAAAATTTTTTCTTTTTTATAATGAGAAATCTCTTTCAGTCAGAAGTAAATTTTACTATGGAGATTTTAAAATTAATGACTGAGATTTTTGATGGAAATATTTATTTAAAACTGAACTCAAAAATTATTTTCGAAAGATATTGTTCATTTTGTGTTTAAATATTTGATTGTAGTCCAATAAAATATAAATGAATCTTTATCAATATTTATAAAACGGAGAAAATTAAAACAAAAAAACTGATCACAGCACATAATGATCAGTTTTTAGCGCCTGCGCTTAGATTAAGAAGAGCAGTTTTTACTTAGATTTTATTTTTAATAAGTCACGTATCTCAATCAGAGTGTCCAATTCTTTATTTTGATTTTCTTGCTTTTCTTTCTCTTTATGTGGAATTAATCTGTTAACAAACTTTATTATTATGAAAACAACAAATGCAGTAATAACAAAGTTAATGGTATCATTTAAAAAGGCTCCATAAGTGAATTTTGTTTTACCAATATAAAAGTAGAAGTTAGCCAAGGCTGTACTTTGAACAAACATTCCTATTAAGGCGTTAATGAGATTATTAACCAAAGAAGTTACTAATCCAGTAAATGCGGACCCAATAATTACCCCAACTGCTAAGTCGAATACATTTCCTCGTAGAATAAAATTTTTAAATTCTCTTAACATTATGATTTCCTCCGTACCCAAACTATTTTCTGATTTGTTTTTGTAGCTGTCTGATGTCCTTTTTGGTTTCATCTTGTACGCTATTGATCATCTTTTTTACATCATTAGCTTTTCGTCACACACTACAGTTGACATAGACCCATAAAAAACTTAAAAACCTTGCGATGTAAGATTGGCACGAAGAAGACCAATCTATAACCACAAGGCAAACGTATTCAAATTTTATTTAAGGCTAAAATTATAACAGATTTTAATTAAGGATCGTAATGTCATAGGACTTTTTAGAAGTATCTAGAGGTAAAACTTTCGTTACCTGTCGTTTATCTTCTAAAATATTACCTTCTTCAAGTGAAGTGGAAAGCCCACTCCAAGGTTCTAAGGCAATGAATGGACTTTTATTGGTTGTAGACCACAGAATCAAGTTTGGAAAATCATCAAAATCAACTCGAAGACCTTTACCAGACTTTCTCGAGCGAAGTGTCACGCTGCGAGATTTCAGTCGGTCAAGTGTAATGGCGTCATGAGAAAAAAGTGAGTAATCCAAATCAAGAGACTTTTGGTTTTCCAAAAATGGCGTCCGATCTTGTAAATCTAATAACCCTGTCTCAGGGAAACTCTTTGGTATCGAACAAGACTCAACCTCACTAAATTCAAGAGAATAGTCCTCATACTTTTCGCCTTCTACTAAAGGACAATTGAATGCTGGATGGGCTCCAATGAAGTAAGGCATCGTTTTTTCAGTTTCCAAGTTCGTTACCTGAAACTCGGTTCTAATGGATTTCCCATTTAAGGTATAAACAACTCTTAGTTCAAACTGATAAAGGTAATTATCAAGCATCTCAGCATTTGGTTTAATACTGAAAGTCACGCTATTTTCATTAACTTCTTCAAGTGTAAATTCTTCTTTTCGAACGAAACCATGTCTACGAATTAGACCTGTAAAAAAAGGTCTTTCTTGAGGTCTATAAATAGCCCAATCATTACGTAAACTACCACAGATAGGAAATAGAATTGGTGCCTGTCCATTCCAATACTCTGGATCAGCTTGCCAGAGATATTCTAACCCATCTTTGTCTTTAATCGAAGTCAGTTGACCACCAAGTGTTTTAAACTGAACCGTAAGATACTCGTTTTTTAATTCGATAGTCACAGTCAATTCCTTTCTTTTTGTTATTGGAAAGGCAAATAATCTACCTCGAAGTGAACAGTCTCACATATTGCTACATCGAGTAATTGTAAAACTTCCCATTCAAATTCGGATAATGCTAAATCAGAATGGCAAATCCATTCTTTTCCAGGTGAAACATACCAGTGACTACATTTTGTAGTGAGATAGCTTCAAGCTCAGGAATTATAGGACAATCTTCGAAATTAATAATATATACCTTTTCAAAGCCTGATCTAAAAATCAGATAACAAATTATTACATTCTCAGGTGATATTACTCTATCACTTGAGTTTCTGCTAATTTCTTATACCAATGTGCTGATTTCTTAGGATAGCGTTCTTGCGTATCAAAGTCTACATAGAACAATCCATACCGTTTTTCATAACCATTTGACCATGAGAAAACGTCCATAAGTGACCAAATGAAGTAACCTTTAACATTTGCACCATCCGCAATCGCGTCTGATAAAACTTCCAAGTGTTGCTTCACGTAATCAATACGACCATCATCATAAACAGTATTATCTACAAACTCATCTTTGTATCCGAGACCGTTTTCAGTGATGTAAATCTTCTTGTAATTCGGATAATCATTTTTCACTCGCATGATTTGGTCATACAAGCCTTCAGGATAAATAATCCAATCCCAGTCTGTGCGCGGAACATAGTCAGGAGCTACTCGACGACCAACACCCTTAATTTGGTACTTAGAGCTTCCTTTTTCACCCTTACCATTGTGAATGATTTCAGTCTCACCATCAAAAGCTTGCATCCAATCACTCATGTAATAGTTGATACCAAGGAAATCATTCAAATCTTTAGCTGCGTCAAGAGCTTGGAAGTCTTCATCACGAAGATCAAGTTCTCCACCATTCTCAGCTAGGATATGGTTGACACCTTCCATCGTTTTATCTGAATAGTGCCCAAGATAGGTTGCATCCAAGATAAATTTGTTATGGATGATGTCTTCAAGTTCAGCAGCACGAACATCTGCTGGATTTTCCGGATCATAAGGGTATTTAGTTGGTAAAGCATGAACAACACCAATTTCACCTTTATAACCTTTATCCTTATACAATTTTACAGCACGTGCATGAGAGACCATCATGTTGTGGTGTGATTGGAAGACTTTGGCAAGATCATATTTAATGCCTGGAGGGAATTTACCAACCAAGTATTGACCATCACCAATTGGGCCAATTTCATTGAAAGTTGTCCAGTAGTTTACTTCTGGAAAC
This sequence comes from Lactococcus sp. FSL W8-0209, assembly GCF_038006585.1. NCBI lineage: Bacteria > Bacillati > Bacillota > Bacilli > Lactobacillales > Streptococcaceae > Lactococcus > Lactococcus sp. FSL W8-0209. The sequence goes on from NZ_JBBOVN010000002.1 coordinate 35,231, forward strand.
TCTTCAAAACAGAAAGCGGCATAATCTATAAAGTGTTCTATATTTTCGCGGTTTAAGAAATCTCCATTTGAATGAAGAGCTTCTGGTGTGTCAAAATGATGCAAAGTCACAAATGGTTCAACATGACGCTTGTGGCATTCAGCAAATAGTTTATGGTAGAATTCAACACCTTTTTCATTTACTTCACCGTAACCCGTTGGGAAAATACGAGACCAGGCAATAGAAATACGAATACCATTAACACCATATTCTTCAGCTAATTCTAAATCAACTGGGTATTTATGGTAAAAATCACTTGCAGGTTCTGCTGTATACCAATAATTGTCTGCAAGATACTTATCCCATGCTACTGGGCCCTTACCATCTGTGTGAGTTGCACCTTCTGCTTGATAAGCAGCTGTAGCACCACCAAAAATAAAATCTTTAGGAAGTGTTTTAGTCATAAGTGTAAGTCCTTTCAAAAAAAGCATTTGAGACGAGATTCTGTGTTCTGAAAACCAAGGAAATGGAATGAGTGATCTCGTCTCAAATAACTTTTACAAATTTATTAATCAAACTGTTGTTGAACAAATGCAAGAGCACCTTTTCCGTCACGTGTCAATTTGATATATTGAGCTCCTTCAGTTTTTACAAGTTTAATGCCCAATTTATCTGTTTCAGCCTTCATATCATCGAAGTTTGAAGCGACCTGTGGAGCCAAGATTACCAAGTCAAACTCTGGCAACATTTCACGGTGAGCACCGTAACCACCCGCTGCCGCCTTGACTGGAACATTGTATTCTGCTGCTGCTTTGTTCAAGGCATTGGCAAGCAAGCCACTTGTACCTCCACCTGCACAAAGAACAAGGACATTAGTTTCTTTTGTGATATTATTGTTTGCTGCTACATCTTCTTTAGCAACGCCTGCTTTTCCAAGAACGGCATCTGCTTTAGCAGTATTGAAGTTTGCAGCTACTTTTTCTTTAAGAGCATCGTTTGTTTTACCAGAACGTTCTTCTTCAAGAATTTGTTCATCGTATACCTTAACAAATGGGTAATAAATGATAGTATCAACAACTACCAAGAGTCCGGCTAAGATAAATGATAGAACTTGGAAGTTAGTACCGAGTACAATTCCCAACGGACCAGGAGTAACCCATGGAAGGTTGGCAGAGAATGAGTTCATGTTCAATGTGTCAACAAAGAATTTAAAGATCCAAACGTTGACAATCGGAGTGAAAATGAACGGTACAAAGAAAATCGGATTCAATACGATTGGTGCACCAAATAAGATTGGCTCATTAACCCCAAAGAATGTTGGAACAACTGAAGCACGTCCGATGGCACGGTTACGATCTGATTTACAAATCCACATGAACAAGAATGGAACAATCAATGTCGCTCCTGTTCCACCCATGGTAGCAATAAACATTTGAGTACCAGAAGTGATAACTTTATCTGCATGTTGTCCAGCTTGGATAAGATGCAAGTTGACATCGATATTGGCATAAGTGATAGCAGCGATTGCTGGTTCGACAATTGAAGGACCGTGAATACCAACAAACCAGAAGAAGGCATAAGCACCAAAGATAAGTGTAATTCCAAGGTAACCATCTGCAGCTGAGAAAAGAGGAGCAATAAGGGTACCGATTGATTCTGCAACAGTTACACCAAGAGTTCCCTTAACAAGGAGTTCAAGTCCATATAGGAGAACAACTGAGACGGTGAACGGAATCAAGTCCTTAAATACTTGAGAGATATTTGGTGGAACATCTTCAGGCATACGAATGGTAACATTATTTTTTACACAGACTTTATAAACATTAACTGTCACAAAGGCTGCGATAAATGCTGTCAAAAGGCCTTTTGTTCCCATGAAGGCTGTCAAGAAGCCTCCTTCTTTTGCAGGCTCAGCTGCCATCAAAAGGAACCCTACCATAGACGCTAGCATCGTAGATAAGAAGTTAATCTGATTGGTCGCAGGTAGATCACGGTTCTTTGAGTCCGTCAAAGCTTTAGCGGTAGTACCACCAACAAAGAATGCTAGGATACCCATCGAATAGCTATAAGGAGTCATCAAGAAGGTCTCAATGTCTTTTGACCAGTGGAATCCCCAAGCATTTGGGACATAGGCAATAAGGATAAAGATAGATGAGAAAAGGATGACTGGCATACCAGCAATAAATCCATCACGAATAGCACGAAGATAGATGTTTCGAGAGATTTTCTCAAAGAATGGTTTCCCTTTCTCAATAAGTTCAATGAGTTTATGCATTAATTACTTTGCTCCTCTTTTATAAAGTTCGATGAGGTGATGAATCACATCTTTTAATAAGATCGTAGTCATCAAGTGATCCTGACCATGCATCATAGTAACACTGTATGGAAGTTCCTCTCCAGAAGCTTCTCGAGCCAACATACCTGTCTGAGAACTGTGAGCCTCTGCAATACAGCTTCCTGCTTCTACTACAAGACTATCTGCCTTAGCGAAATCACCATTTTCAGCCGCTTTAAGCGCTTCTAAAAGCTTAGAGCGAGCATCTCCAGCATAAGCAACAATTTCAAACCCTAAGAGAGTCATCTCTTCTCTGTTCACACCAATATCCTCCGTTTTATGTTTTTACTATACTTTATCAGTCCATGGACTAGCTGTTTTAACAAGAACTTTGTTAAGTTCATCAATATTTTCGAATCCAGTAGTACGCAACCATTCACGTGCTGCTTTTTCACCTTCTTTGATGTAAGGTTCTACAGATCCTGCCCAAGTAGCACGTCCACAAAGCACCCCATTAAACTTGGCACCTGAGTCGTGAGCAAATTGCAATGTTTCTTGGAACAATTTAGCAGATACACCTGCACTTAGGTAGATGTATGGAAGGTTAGTCGCTTCTTCTTGTGCTTTAAAGAAGTCAGCAGCTTCAGCTTTACTGTAAACCACTTCACCATCAGCAAAACCTTCGACATATTTAACGTTAACTGGTACTTCTACTTTAAGAACATCAATGTTAAAGCGTGGATCAGAGAAAACTTTCATCGCTTCAATGACTTTGCGAGGTTTCACTTTTGCATATTCAACGGAACCTGCATCTGAGATTTCTTCATCATAAGCAAGGATTTCCAAGAAGAAAGGAATATCTTCAGCGACACATTCAGAACCAACACGTTCAATATAAGCTTGTTTTTGTTGGTTAAGTTCATCTGAGCTGTCTACATCATAGTAAAGCAAGAACTTAACGGCATCAGCGCCTTGCTCTTTGATACGCTTTGCAGACCAAACATCCAAGCAGTCAGGCAAACGTTTTGTACTTGATGTATCATAACCTGTTTTTTCATAGGCAAGAAGAAGACCTGCTTCTTTATCCAATGCTTTTGTTGCTGGAAGTCCATATTCAGGGTCAAGCAACATTGAAGAAGCGTATTTTGTAAGTTCATCAGCAACCAAAACCTTTAGTTCTTCCATTTGAGCTACAGTTGGTTCTGTATCTTGATACTGTGCCATCAAACGTTTCAAAGCACCACGTTGGTCAAATGCCAAAGCTGAGATAAAACCGTTTTTATCTGAAAGTTTTTCCAAAGATTTGCGTTTCTGTTCTGTAAGTACCATTTTTATACCTCTTTTACTCCAATTTGTGAGTTTAGTGTTTCGTAATTAGTCATATTCACATGCCCTGTCATTGTTTCTTGAGCATTTAACATACCCAATGTCATCGCATGTTTTAATAAGTCAGCGTCACTTTTTTTACTATTTAAAGCTGATGCAATACCAGCTACCGTTGAGTCCCCTGATCCGACTGGATTAACAACTGGGATATCAGGAATATCTACTTTATAGAAAACATCACCATGTTTTGCAAAGGCACCGTTTCGACCTAATGAGACCACTATCCATTCGATACCACTAAAAAGTGACTCTTTAAGAACGTCTTTGAGTTCTTCAATATTTTTTGTTACTTCTTTTCCAAGCAACTGTGAAAGTTCCTCATTATTAGGTTTGATGGCAGTAGGTTTAGCCGACGATTTTAGAACTGTTTCAAGTGGTGCACCTGAACAATCCAAAACGACTGCTACTCCTTCATCCGAAGCAAGTTGGATAAGTTTTTCATAATAATCGTTGGGAAGTCCTGAAGGCAAACTTCCTGAAATTGTGACAACTTCTGATTGCTTAATAAGATTGCTATAGTGGTCAAGAAAGCCTTCTGCTTCTTCATGAGAAATTGTTGGTCCTTGTTCCAAAATTTCTGTTTGGTTACCCTCGTGTAAGATAGCAATACAGTTTCTAGTGTTTCCTGAGATTTTATAAAAAGCTGGACTAACAGGAGATTGTTCTAATTCGCTTTCAATAAATTCACCAATTTTACCACCTAAGAAACCTGTAGCAGTAACTTTATCACCAGATTCATACAAGACTCTAGTAACATTTAAGCCTTTTCCACCAGCTGTCTTACTAACATCTTTCACCCTATTCACTGTATCAATTTTCAATGTTTCTAGAGGATAAGAGATGTCTACTGAAGGATTTAGTGTGACTGTCAGAATCATTGGTTATACCTTAATCGTGGTATTCACCACGGTCCCATTTTTCAAGGAATTCTGTAAAGAAATCCCCATCTGCTTGATGTGCATTATGTGTTTCAACGTGTTCGATTTTTGCAATCAATTTTTTATTTTCTTCTGTTGGTTTGTACTCAGCTTCAATGAAAGCTTCAATGATGTCATTCATAAGAAGACCACCAGTAATCATTCCACCAAAACCGATAACATTCGCATTAAGTTCTTCCTTAGCATATAGAGCTGACGTCATATCACGAACCAACGCTGAGCGAACACCTGGAACTTTATTGACTGCATTGTTAATGCCGACACCTGTACCACAGATACATACTCCCAAGTCTGCTTGACCACTTACTACTGCTTCACCGACTTTTTTACCATAGATAGGGTAGTGAGTACGTACGTGGTCATATGTCCCGAAATCAAGGACCTCATGTCCTTTTGATTTCAAGAATTCTGATACTGCCATTTTTACATCTGTGACAATGTGGTCACATCCAATTGCGATTTTCATTTTTTAACTCCTTTTCTTAACACATCTTGTTAAGCATATCTACTCGGATTTGATGACGTCCGCCATCATATTTACCATTGACGAAAGCTTTAGCGATGTTTTTAGCAAGCTCATCACCGACGATTTCAGCGCCAACCGTAATCATTCGTGCATTGTTATGTCCACGTGTCATATAAGCTGAGCGTTCATCTGAAACTTCTGCTGCAACCATACCTTTAATTTTAGTTGCTACCATGAATGGACCAGCTCCATAAGCATCAATTACAATACCTAAGTTTTGCTCATCTTTATTTACTTCAGAGGCAACTGCCAAGGTAACATCAACAAAATCTTGTCCGTCCTTAGTCACATCAATTACCTCAAAACCTTCTTCTACAAGAAAATTTTTCACAACATCTTTTAATCTCGTACCTTTGAGATCTGCACCAACAACAATAGCCATTTGGACTACCTCCTAAATTTTAAAAAGAAATGCTACGTAGAAGTAGAAAATATTTTGCAAAATGTTCAAGATAACGTTTTCATCATTTCTTTGTTTATATGATATCAAACATTCAAACAAAAAGCAACTATTTTTGTTAATTTTTTGTTTTTTTTTATTTGTTTTTTTAAAAAATAGATAACACCGTTAAATTATTGTTCATTTTTGTTCATTTAATCCATCACAAAATGGACGTGAAATATCTATTCAGGTATTACAAAAGTCTTTTACTTTCTATAACTTACTGATTAAGAGGTCCTACTTTGTTTTCGTCTTATACAAAATCTGACCTAAGCTAATATACGTCAATCCTCTGTTCTTATTTCACCATCTAACGTTTGTTTTTGTTTGAAATTGTTTGTTTTACCTTGAAAATATTCTCTTTTATGATACAATTAAAAGAGAATTATCTTTGGAAAAAAATTACTTTATGAAAGAAAAGTCTTCATATGAACAAAAAACGACGATTAGAAAAAATTTTAGATATGTTAAAGATTGATGGGACCATAACCATAAAAGAAATAATAGATGAACTAGATATTTCCGATATGACAGCCCGTAGAGACCTTGATGCTCTAGAAGCTGATGGACTTTTAACACGTACTCATGGTGGTGCACAATTGCTTTCCTTTAAAAAGCCACTTGAAAAGACACATATCGAGAAGAAAAGTCTAAATACAAAAGAAAAAATTGACATTGCTAAAAAAGCCTGCTCTTTAATCAAAGATGGCGATACTATTTTTATTGGACCCGGAACTACACTTGTACAACTGGCATTAGAATTGAAAGGTCGTAAAGGTTATAAAATTCGTGTCATTACAAATAGTCTCCCTGTGTTCTTGATTCTAAATGATAGCGAAACCATTGATTTATTGCTTCTTGGCGGTGAATATAGAGAAATAACTGGAGCTTTTGTAGGTTCAATGGCTTCGACAAATTTAGAAGCAATGAGATTTGCCAAAGCTTTTGTTAGTGCAAATGCTGTTACCCATAATTCTATTGCTACATATAGTGACAAGGAAGGTGTGATTCAACAACTTGCCCTAAACAATGCTGTAGAAAAATTCTTATTAGTAGACAGTACTAAATTCGATCGATACGATTTCTTTAACTTCTACAATCTAGATCAACTCGATACCATCATTACAGATAACCAGATTAGCCCTCAACACTTAGAGGAATTTAGCCAGTACACTACTATTTTAAAAGCGGACTAGAATTATGACTTATAAAAATATTGGACTACTCTTAAATAATTAGACATAAAAAAAGCACCGTATGAATCAAACAATTCTACGGTGTTTTTTTGTTATTTCTAATGTATGGTTTGTCGAAAATATGTACACATTATTTAACTTTCCAAAAAATTGGAGTTTTTCCGAAAAAAGATAAATTTTCACTCTTCTTGTTTTTCTAATAAAGCCTTAAATATCTGTTCTGATTTTTTTCTAAAATAATTAATATCCTCTCCAGTATTTGTAATCACTGTTGAATTGATGTTATCCTTAAATCTTAGAGTCACTATTGTATAATTTAGACAAAGGACAAAAACATGAAAAAACGCTACTCAAAAGAATTTAAAGAAACCCTTATCGCCTTCTATCATTCTGGTCAATCCGTCACCCAGCTGTCTAAAGAATACGACGTGGCCCCTGCAACAATTTATAAATGGATAGACCTCTACTCTAAATCTAATGAAAGCTCCGTCTCTAAAGCTGATTTTCTAGAATTAAAAAGACAACTGGCTAAAGTTAAGGAAGAACGAGACATCTTAAAAAAAGTATTGACCATATTCGCCGAGAAAAAGAAGTGAGTGCTGCGGATATGGCTCTAACCATACAAACTTTAGCACTCAATGTCAGACTAAGCTGCCAACTCCTTGATGTTCCTGAATCAAGTTATTATGAACGGATTAACCGACATCCATCTAAAACTCAATTAAGGAGACAATACCTGTCACTCAAAATTTCTCAACTCTTCAATGCTAACCGAGGAATCTATGGTGCTCCTAAAATTCATCATCTTCTACTTAAACAAGGGGAAAAAGTCGGGTTAAAACTGGTACAGAAGCTAATGAAGCAACTTCAACTCAAGTCTGTAGTCATTAAGAAATTTAAGCCTGGATACTCACTAAGTGATCACATCAATCGAAAAAATCTCATACAGACTGAACCTACAAAGAAAAATAAGGTTTGGTCAACCGACATTACTTATATTCCTACTCAACAAGGATGGGCTTATCTCTCAACCATTATGGATCGTTATACTAAAAAAGTCATTGCTTGGGATTTGGGCAAGCGAATGACTGTAGAATTAGTGCAAAGAACTTTAAATAAGGCCATTAAATCACAAGACTATCCAGAAGCTCTTATTCTTCATTCTGACCAAGGAAGCCAGTATACGAGTCTAGAGTATGAAGAGTTGCTTAAGTATTATGGGGTGACTCACTCTTTCAGTCGAAGGGGATACCCTTATCATAATGCCAGTCTTGAATCTTGGCATGGACATTTAAAAAGAGAGTGGGTGTATCAATTTAAATATAAGAACTTTGAAGAAGCCTATCAGAGTATTTTCTGGTACATCGAAGCCTTTTATAATTCAAAACGAATCCATCAAAGTTTAGGGTATCTTACACCTAATCAATTTGAAAAGGTAAGTGCTTAAAATAAATAGATTAAAATTCTACGTTTGTTACTCTAAAAACTTGACTTAACGTCAGTACTTCTTCTTTTAGTTTCTCGTTGGCTAGACAAGAATGATAATTGCAAATAGTGCCATCTAGCCTGAGTTGGAGTTGCGACCAACAAAAAAACACACTCGACTGCCATCGGGTGTGTTTTGATTTAATGCGATAAGTAGCACTCTTCACTTTGCTACTTAAATTATAACATATTAGGATACCTTGTCAATGGTTTATAGCTTTAGTTTAGCCTATGAACCATTATTACAAGAGAATTTTTCAAACTCTTTATTATTTCGAAAATAAATCCTGAAGGTGTCCATCTAATATTTCTTTTCTTACAGAATCTTCCCACTCAATACCATGTATCCTAGCATATGGAAAGTCAGCATTTTTAAATTCACTACCTTCAAGGTCAATTCCTGTAATATCTGCACCTATAAAATATGTTCCACTAATCTTTGCACCTGCTAACTTTGCACCTGTAAGGTCTGCATTATCAAAATCAGTTGTCGTTAAATCTGTTCCTCTTAAATCGGCGCCTCGTAAGTTTGCTCTTTTGAAATTTGCGCCTTTTAAATTTGCACCCTCAAAATGTGCTCTAAAAAAATCTGAATCATGTAAGTTTGCATTTTGTAGATTAGCACTATTAAAAGAAGCTTCTCTAAATGAAGAATCGATAAATTTGCTCTCCTCCAAATTAGCGTTTACAAAAATAGATTTGTAAAAATTACTCTTGCTTGAAGTCATATTGTTAAGATTTAACGAAGTGAATTCACTCTCCAAGAAAGTTACTTCTAAAAGTTCTGAACCAATAAAGGAATTAGCATATTTCAGCCCTAGTCCGGGATACTCATTTATATTTGTTCCAAATCCCAAATCTTTAAACTTATACCTAGACCAGTCGAACATTATTTTGGTTTCATATTGAACGTAAATAAGTTGGTTCTGTTGCAAAGTTTTTCAAAAAATCTATTTTAGTGTAAAATTGAGAAAAAAGACAGAGAGGACAGAGTAATGAATCATTTTAAAGGCAAACAATTCAAAAAAGACTTCAATATTGTCGCTGTTGGTTACTACCTGCGTTACAATCTAAGCTATCGTGAAGTTCAGGAATTGTTATATGATCGTGGAATAAATGTTTGTCATACTACGATTTATCGTTGGGTGCAAGAGTACAGCAAAGTCCTCTATGATCTTTGGAAGAAGAAAAATAGACAATCCTTCTATTCATGGAAAATGGACGAAACCTATATCAAAATTAAGGGACGTTGGCATGATCTTTATCGTGCAATTGATGCGGACGGCTTAACCTTAGATATCTGGTTACGAAAGAAACGGGATACGCAAGCAGCCTATGCTTTCTTAAAACGACTCCATAAACAGTTTGGTGAGCCGAAAGCAATTGTGACCGATAAAGCACCTTCTCTTGGCTCCGCCTTTAGAAAGTTACAGAGTGTGGGTTTATATACTAAGACAGAGCACCGAACTGTGAAGTATCTTAACAATTTAATAGAACAAGACCATCGATCTATTAAACGACGGAATAAATTTTATCAAAGTCTCCGTACAGCCTCTTCCACGATTAAGGGCATGGAGACCCTTCGAGGAGTATATAAAAAGAACCGAAGAAATGGAACGCTCTTCGGCTTTTCGGTGTCTACTGAAATCAAGGTATTAATGGGAATACCAGCCTAAGATATTTGGAGTTCAGAGCGAGCGCGTTTGATTTTCAAACTTCGCAACAGAACCAAATAGGGTTAATCTCATCAAGAAAAGGAGTTAGAAACAGTTGCGAAAATATATGATCTACCTCAGCAGTTTATTGGTCACATTTATCCTGAGTTATGCGACGATTACTTGGCTGATTATGCCCGTTCTCACTCGCTATCAAAGCCTGGCTAGGTTGATTAACCACTTTGACTATACCGCATTAACTTTAATACTCTTATTAACGCTGATTATCTGGTTGTTTGGCATCCAGTATCACCTCAAACATTTTTCAGTTATTTATCTCTATCTTGCTTTCAGTGTGTATTTATTACTGTTATTCATGGTGCTTTTTACTAAAACAACGGATTTTCAGGCGATATCACTGAATCCTTTTGACTTTATAAAAGCGGATACCAGAACGATTCAAGAGGCAGTGCTAAATATTATCTACTTCATTCCTTTAGGTGGCCTTTACTGTATCAATACTGATTTCAAACAGTTTGTCATTGTCAGTTTGGTCACACTTTTAGGAATTGAAACCATTCAATTTATCTTTTATTTGGGCACATTTGCCATTAGTGATATTATCTTGAATTTTTTGGGTTGTTTGATTGGGTATTATTGTTGTTGGGAGATTAAAAGGCGGTTGAGTTGAGCTAAGCCAAGAGTAGCATAAAAATAGACAGGAGGTGTATCTCGAATGGTATCGAGATATATCTCCTGTCGGTTCTGTTAAAATTTGTCCAAGATATTGACCCAAATACATATTATCTGCAATATTTACTTAATAACTGTAATTGAGATTGGAGAATTTTTAACCATATAAGTAGCATGCGAACCAAAATATCCTTTAATTCCATGCATTGATCGCGATCCAATGATTAAGATATCTGCAGATGTTGCTGGCAAAATCGTCTTAGTAATTTCCTCGGCCGGATCACCTTCTCCACTGTACAGCTGAATGTTTTTTACACCGCTATTTTCTGCATATTGTTTGTACTTTTTCAAATTAAGTAACAATTGACTTTGTTTCTGGCTCAAGTACTCAGGGTCTAACGCTTCATAAACATTCAACTCTTCAATTTCTAAAATTGAGGCAATCAGTAATGCGGCTCCAGTTTTACTCGCTTGCTTTACAGCATATTGAAAGGCTTTTTGAGCTCCTTCTGATTCATCTACCCCAACTAAAATATTTTTAAATTCATCAAATCCTTCCATAGTGCATCTTACCTTTCATTAATTAATTGATTATATTTTTTATTTCCTTTATACAGTTCAATAATTGTCCATGCTAACAGTAGTAATACTGTGACGATAATGACATAAGCAATAGAATCAGCTAGTACAAGTTGGCTTGATGTCACCTTTTCACCAAAAAAACCTTCAATTTGGCCGGGCAATCCAATCAAATTTAAATATGTCAATCCAATTACTGAACCCCATCCTAGTATCCGAATAACTATCGAATTTTTAAACCGGCTTCCCATTTCCACCTCACTATTGGTCATCATTAATAATGGTACCATCGAAAATGGTAACGCAAAAGCTAAGAAGACTTGTGAATTATTCATTAGTGTATTTAACGCTGTGTGCTCCCGAATCGTTCCTTGCCTGCTTGTAATAATTACACAGATTAACACTGGGATAACTGAAATCAAACGCGTAATTAAACGTCTTAGCCAAATTGGCATTCTCATATGAATGAATCCCTCCATAATTACTTGTCCAGTTAAAGTTCCGGTAATCGTTGAATTTTGTCCAGAAGCTAGTAACGCGACTGCGAATAATGTAGAAAGAAGACCTGATTTTGCAACGGTGATTAAAATTCCGTTACTCAATGTATCCGAATTTGATAAAGCCTCATACAACCCAAAGAATGATGGATCTTTCACTGCCCCTGTTTTAAAAACAGCAACTCCCATTATGAGCAATAAGGAGTTAACAAAAAAAGCGAGAGTCAATTGAATGTTAGAATCCCATGTTGAAAATCGTACAGCATTGGCGATTTCATCTTCATCCGTACGATTTATCTTTCGACTCTGAGACACAGCCGAATGTAGATATAAATTATGAGGCATAACGGTTGCACCAATAATTCCTAATGCACCAGTTAAAGGCGTTTGACCACCAATTGAATGTGTAGAGGAGAACGTTTCACCAGTCGGAACCAATCCTTTAAGTACATCCCCCCAATTAGGATCAGACAACGCTACTTGATAAACAAACACAAAAAGAATTACAAAAATCAAACAGACAACTATTGCTTCAATTTTTCTAAAACCAACTTTCGTTAACAACAATAATAATAAAACATCAAATACCGTAATAAAGACTGCGACGACAAGCGGAATATTAAAAAGTAAATAAAGAGCAATTGATGCGCCAATTACTTCCGCAATATCTGTTGCCATAATCGCTAATTCCGTTAAAATCCATAAAATGATTCCTAGTTTTTTACTCGTTCTCGCTCGAATTGCTTGAGCTAAATCCATTTGACTAACAATTCCCAATTTAGCAGCCATATATTGTAATAGCATTGCAATTAAACTAGACATTAAAATGACCGACATTAATAAATACTGGAAGTTTTGCCCACCCGTAATCGAAGTAGACCAGTTGCCTGGATCCATATATCCCACAGCAACTAATGCTCCCGGTCCAGAATAGGCGAACAGGGTTTTCCAAAAGCCTTTGCCTTTGGGTACCTCGACAGTTCCGTTAATTTCCTCTAAAGAGGGACCATTCGCATGCTGAATTAATCGAGGTTTGTGCTCTTTACCAGACTGACTTGTTGTATCTTTCAAAATATTTCCACCTTCCTTTAAGAATATCATAAGTATACACCTCTTTTTTATAAAATTAAAGCAAAATATTAGGCAAGCCTAAAAAAATAAACATTCGCCTTCATTTCATTTGTATCGGAATGAATCAATTGTACACGTTAAAAATATATCTATATGATAATTACCATTGTTAATATTCAAGATTTTTTGTTGAAATAGTCGATAAAAAAATAAGGTTGACCAAAATATTTTTAGAGGCGCGAATTGTAAAATTAAGTTAGAAAAATAAAAAGGCATTTATGGTACACTCAAATTGTATTTCCGACGAAAGAAAACAAAGGAGTGTAACCATAAATGACCTACAAACATCTTACAATAGACGAACTGGTTCTGTTGCAAAGTTTTCCAAGTTGTGACTCACTTTTAATTTGGATTGTTTTTGTGACGGTCATTCTTCCAACCTCCTAATTAAAGTTTGTACTTCTTTTAAAACTTTTCGACTTAATACACGATAGTTTTTTTGAATATCACTCATTTCATCTTGTAAAACTTCTACATCCACTTCATCAATCAAATTGACTTTTTTGGCAACCTGGTTAATGTTATTCCCGATTCGATTAAATTCAAATCGGAGTTGAGAAAGTTGCTTTGAAAATTCATCAGGTTCATGAAAGTTTACTTCATAAATTGCCCCTTTAATTGAAATCATGCGTAAATAGTCGCTTAAATTTTTATGGCAACTTGCGGCTTTCTCACGGATTATAAATTCTTCGTCAGGGTTAACATAAAAATTTAAATGAACTTTTCGCTTCCTGTTCTTTGGCATAAAGTTTCCTCTTTTATAAATTAGTTAGTGGTGGCATTTTTGCGCCTGGTCGCTACGCGGCAGCACAATGAGGGTCACAAACGCTACGCTTATTGAGTCCCCTTACGGGGAAGCCCCTCATTGTGGCAAGCATAGCAGGTGTATGTACACCAACGAAAAAACACAAAATTTAAGCTTCATGCAAGCTTAAATTTTAGTTTTAATTTTGAGGTCGCACCCCAAGCCCCGCTTATTTTTGTTTCAAAAATTTTATTTTGTTGGTTCATGGATAACTTTCTTTTTTTCAGAAGGAATATTATTTATTTTGTTCTTCTTCAGCATCGTCGAGTTTTTTGTGGAGTAATTCTTGACTCATTTTGTGTCTAAATATTTGACATTAGTCCAGAAAAGAAGAGTGTCCATAAAATGGACATTTTCTGAACATCTGATAAAAAAGGAAAAACGATTAGAACGCTTTTCTTTTTTATGTCTATTTATTTGATAATAGTCAATTCTATGAAATGTTTAAAAGAACGGACAGAAAATTATCAAGTACACGGTTTTACGGTGCTTTGGCTTATGGGGGAAAATTTATGGTTAAAAGACCAAATAACAAACCTTCAAAAAAATTTAGTCTATTTTTCAGAAAATAGAGGTTTCTATTATTGGGAATTAGATTTTAAAACTCAGAAGCTGAGATTGAAGTCACTGATTCATGAAGATTTGCGTGGGAAAATTATTTATTTACAAGAAGAAATCCCTTTTGGGGAAGGACGACTTATTGAGCAATTACGACTGCCTTTTTTATCACAAAAGTTACTGACAATACCACTTATTGTTGATCTTAAACTAGCAGAATTTATTCGTCAGCAACTTTATTATTGTTCACCAAAATGGTTGAAACTTCAGGAAAAATATTACCAAAGAGGTGAAAATTTGTTGAATTTGACTTTTGAACGTTCTTTTATTGCGCCTTTGGGATTGAACTTACTTGAAGTTTTTGATGATGAAATCCCTTTACATAAATTTACTCAAATTAAGCAGAATATTAATCTATATTATGAAAACTTTTTAATAAATTTTCAGCAAAATAGCTTTAAGGCAGTCTATCCTCCCCGTTTCTATGCTATAATGAAAAAGCAGAAGAAGGATATGAATGAATGAAATTCTGCTAATAAGTTTTTAATGTGAATAAAAATTATTTTGAATAAAAAGGAGTGATCTTCATGGCTAAGAATAGAAATGAAATTCCTGAAAAATTAACTTGGGATTTGACAACAATTTATAAAACAGATAAAGAATGGGAAGCAGAGCTAACTAGAATAAAAAGCGAACTTTCACTCGTTGAAGAGACAGACCCTGGTCATTTACTTGATTCAGCTGAAAGTCTTCTGACAATTACCGAAAAAATGCTATCCATTTCTCAACAAGTTGAAAAACTATATGTTTATGCTTCAATGAAAAATGATCAAGATACCAGAGAGGCTAAATATCAGGAGTATCAATCAAAAGCAACAGCCCTCTATGTGAAATTCGGAGAGGTCTATGCCTTCTATGAACCTGAATTTTTGAAAATTTCAAAAGAAGTTTATAACAAATGGTTGGGGGAGCTTCAAAAATTAAAAAACTATGACCATATGTTTGAGCGCCTTTTTGCAAAAAAAGCGCATATTCTTAGTCAAAAAGAGGAAAAGTTATTGGCTGCGGCTGGTGAAATTTTTGAAAGCCCTTCAGAAACTTTTGAAATTTTTGATAATGCAGATATTAAGTTACCTATGGTCAAAAATGAATCTGATGAGATGGTCCAACTCACACATGGAAATTACTCTTCCTTAATGGAAAGTAAGAATAGGGAAGTACGAAAAGCAGCCTACAAAGCACTTTATAGTAATTATGAACAATATCAGCATACTTATGCAAAGACCTTACAGACTAATGTAAAAGTCCATAATCTTAATGCCCAAATCCGCTCTTATGATTCAGCCCGTCAAGCTGCTCTGGCTAATAATTTTGTTCCAGAAAAAGTTTACGATGTTTTGATGGAGGCCATTCATCAACATTTGCCACTTTTACATCGTTATATTGAACTACGCAAGAAAATTTTAGGAATTACTGATTTAAAGATGTATGATATCTATACTCCATTATCTAATTTAGATTATAAATTTAACTATGAAGATGGAGTGAAAAAAGCAGAAGAAGTTTTAGCGATATTTGGTAAAGAATATAAAGGAAAAGTTAAAGCAGCTTTTGAACAAAGATGGATTGATGTCGAAGAAAATATCGGAAAACGTTCGGGTGCTTATTCAGGTGGATCTTATGATACCAATGCTTTTATGCTTCTCAATTGGCAAGAAACGTTAAATGATCTTTTTACTTTAGTTCATGAAATGGGGCACTCAATGCATAGTGCTTTCACGCGTGAAAACCAACCATATGTTTATGGGGATTATCCAATCTTTTTAGCTGAAATTGCCTCAACTACAAATGAAAATATTTTAACTGAAACTTTATTAAAGGAAAGTAAAGATGATAAGGAGCGCTTCGCCCTTTTGAACCACTGGCTTGATAGTTTCCGTGGAACTATTTTCCGTCAGAGTCAATTTGCCGAATTTGAACAAAAAATTCATGAAGCAGATGCTGCCGGTGAAGTTTTAACAAGTGAATACTTAAACTCACTTTATGGAGAAATAAATGAAAAATACTATAATTTAGCAGTCAAAGAAAATCCAGAAATTCAGTATGAATGGGCTAGAATTCCGCATTTTTATTATAATTTCTATGTTTTTCAATACGCAACAGGTTTTGCTGCGGCCACTTTCTTAGCTGAAAAAGTTGTTCATGGTTCAACTGAGGATCGTCAAAAATATCTTGAATATTTGAAGGCAGGTTCTTCAGCTTATCCTTTAGAAGTAATTGCTAAAGCTGGAGTTGATATGGAATCTACCGATTATTTAGATGCCGCCTTTGAGCTTTTTGAAAATCGATTGAATGAATTAGAAAAATTAGTTGAAAAAGGAGTCCATCTTTAATAATGGTTGAAACATATAAACGTACAAGCAACCCCATGATGAATCGACCAGTTGTCAAAGCAGAGTTAGTAGAATGGATGCGTTCAAGTCAAACACAAATAACCGGAGAACTTGCAGAAGTAATGAAGCAACTTCAACTCAAGTCTGTAGTCATTAAGAAATTTAATCCTGGATACTCACTAAGTGATCACATCAATCGAATAAATCTCATACAGACTGAACCTACAAAGAAAAATAAGGTTTGGTCAACCGACATTACTTATATTCTTACTCAACAAGGATGGGCTTATCTCTCAACCATTATGGATCGTTATACTAAAAAAGTCATTGCTTGGGATTTGGGCAAGCGAATGACTGTAGAATTAGTGCAAAGGGTTCTGTTGCGAAGTTTGAAAATCAAACGTGCCCTCTCTGAACTCCAAATATCTTAGGCTGTTATTCCCATTAATATTTTGATTTCAGTAGATACTGAAAAGCCGAAGAGCGTTCCATTTCTTCGGCTCTTTTTGCATATTCCTCTGGTTGTCTTCATGCCTTTAATCGTGGTTGAGGCAGTGCGTAGACTTCGATATAATTTATTTCGACGTTTAATAGGTCTATGGTATTGCTCAATTAAGTTATTGAGATATTTTACTGTCTGATGTTCAGTTTTGGTGTACAGACTATTATTTTATAGTTTCCTAAATGCAGCGCCAATAGATGGTGCCTTTCTCTGTCACAATGACTCTAGGCTCTTCGAATTGTTTATTTAGTCTCTTTAAGAAAGCATAGGCTGCTTGCGTATCTCGTTTCTTTCATAGCCAGATATCTAAGGTTAAATCATCCGCATCAATCGCCCAATAGAGATAGTGCTAACGTCCTCTGATTTTGATATAGGTTTCGTCCATTTTCCACGAATAAAGGACTGTCTATTTTTCTTCTTCTTTAAAGGAAGCTGGTCTTTTTCGTCCGAACAGCGTCGGATTAATTTTACAATCTACCTATTAACCAAAATATCAAAAAAAGCGTATCATTGAAAGCGTAATGATTAAAACGTTTTTTACAAACGTTATAGAGGGGAGAAGTTAATATGGACTTAGTCGAAGAACTAGTCAATGTTGTTGGTAAAAAAAATGTTATTACTAACAAAGCAAAATCTTTACGTTTTAGGAAAGGGTACCGCTCAGGTAAGGGCGATGCAGTTGCAGTCGTATTTCCAACCACTTTAATGGCAATGTGGCGTGTGCTTAATGTTTTGCATGATAACAATATTATCATTATTATGCAAGCAGCCAACACTAGTTTGACTGAGGGATCCGTACCAGCCCCAGGTTATGACCGTTCTGCAGTTGTTGTGAACGGCATGAAAATTAAAGATTTACAGTTAATCAATAATGGGGAACAAGTACTAGCATTCCCCGGTACGACACTGTTTCACTTAGAAAATGAATTGCGACCACTTAAACGTGAACCACATTCAGTCATTGGCTCATCTAATTTGGGTGCATCGGTCATTGGTGGTATTAACAACAATTCTGGTGGTGCTTTGATCAGAAGAGGTCCAGCTTATACAGAGCTATCATTGTATGTTTGGATTGATGAACATGACGAAATGCACTTAGTTAACCATTTAGGCATTGATTTGGGCAAAACGCCCGAAGAGATTATTACTAATTTGCAGAACCGCAATTTTGATTTGAATCAAGTACCAGCTACTGAACATCATGGTTCAATGTTCCATCATGAACAGGTTTTGCGTGACGTTGAATCTGATAAGCCTATTCGATACAATGCAAATCCTAAAGAATTGTATGAAGTATCTGGATCGTCCGGTCACGTTGCGGCATTGGCTGTCCGCTTAGATACATTCCCAATGGATAAAAAAACACAAATGTTTTACATTGGAACGAATAATCCCGATGAGTTGGAAGATATTCGTCGCCATATTATGACGACATTCAAAGAATTGCCTGTTTCTGGTGAATATATGCATAAAAATGCTTATAAATTGGCCAAGAAATATGGTAAAGACTCACTAATTGTGATTGAAAAAATTGGTACGGGTCATTTGCCCCAAATGTTTGCGCTAAAAGCATGGGGCGAACGCTTTTTGAAGCACATTCCGTTTTTCAAACCTTATTTCCCAGATCGTTTGCTTCAAACATTAAGTAATTTATTTCCTAATCAAATGCCAAAGCGGTTAGATGATTATTACGAAAAGTACGACCATTACCTACAATTGAAAATGGCTGGTAATGGTATTGAAGAAGCGCGAGAGTATCTCAAATCTTATTTTGACAAAGCCAGTGGCGACTACTTTGAAGCCGATGCCAATGAGACCAGTAAAGCGGAAACTCACCGCTATGTAACAGCTGGGGTTGCGATTCGATATCAAGAATTAAAACAGGATAGTATTGACATTTTGCCACTAGATATCGCGTTGGCAAGTAATGATTATAAGTGGTTCGAGCATTTGCCTAAAGAGATTGAAGACAAAATAGAACACAAAATTTATTATGGTCACTTACTTGATCACGTTATGCACCAGGATTATATTCTAAAACCTGGCGTCGATGCGCATGAACTTAAAAAAGAAATGCTTAAAATTTTGGATGAGCGTCACGCTGTTTATCCAGCCGAACACAATGTTGGGCATCTATATTTGGCAGCACCGGCCTTAATCAAGCACTATAAGAAAAATGATCCAACTAATAGTTTCAACCCTGGCGTTGGTAAACAAACAATGTCTAAATATTGGGGCGAATACTAAAATAAAAAGTTTGTTAAAAAATAACCGTTATCGTCATTTGTCGATTCTGTAGTGACCCCCAAAATATAGACTTTTCAAATCTATATTTCGGAGGTCTTTTCTTATGGTCAAATATTTAGACACAAAATGAGCTATATTTTCTTAAAATAATTTTCTACTTCACGCTTCGAAGGCCTCTTGTTTATGAAGTTATAGTAGGTGGAACGATTGACATGTAAAACACGACAGAGCATAACTGTCGTGTGTTCAAATCGGAGTCTATAGATGGCTTTCAATCTTACTTGGAGTTTTGCATGAATATGGCACTCGCTTTTTTTAAGATCAGATTTTCTTCCTCTAATTGGGCATTCCTTTTTTGTAATTCTTGAATCTGTTTAGCAGTCAACACCGTATTATCTTCAAGACGCACTTGAGAGTACTGCTTAATCCATTTTGCAAGTGCAGAAGAAGATACCCCATAATCTTTACAGAGTTCAGTTTGTGTTTTACCAGTTTGATAGAGATTAACGATCGATTGTTTGAAATCCTCGTCGTAAAGTTTAAAACCTGACATAAAAGTCCTTTCATTTTTGTGTCTTAATAGACAGATTATAACACACAATTTTCTGTCCATTTTTATAGTATAGCTCCATCAATTCAAGTTCTTTATCAAGGGCTATTAAATAGGGAACCTTGTAGGGAAATCAATTCATTTTATGAAATTGATTTCTCTTTTGTTTAAACAAAATTATCCTAATTATTTCTAATTGATTCTATAAGCACTTTACCTAGCGACACATAAAAATTGTGATACAATTCAGTTATAGTTTTAAAGGTTATTATGGTCACTAAGTTACACATATAAATTTTTATGGAGGTGTGGTAATATGGCAAATTTCAATGGAAATGATCCTTTTTTCAACAATGATATGGACGATGTTTTCAATCAATTATTTCGGCGCATGGATAATCAAAATTCGGAGCGTGCACGGTATTTAGTTAATGGACAATCGTTGACACCGGATGAGTTTGCTCAATACCGAGCAACTGGTAAGCTACCCCAAAATAATAAAACAATAGAAGTATCTAAAGATGGTAAACAGGCTGTTAAAAAAGGAGGGATTTTAGAAAAGTTAGGGACCAATTTGACGGAACAGGCTCGTGATGGATTACTAGATCCAGTGATTGGACGTGAGAAAGAGATTCAAGAAACTGCAGAAATTTTGAGTCGTAGAACGAAAAATAATGCAATCTTAGTTGGTGATGCCGGTGTAGGTAAAACTGCAGTCGTCGAAGGTCTGGCACAAGCAATTGTGGCTGGTAAAGTTCCAGAAACGATTCAAGATAAAGAAATCTATTCGATTGATTTATCGTCTTTGGAAGCGGGAACTCAATATCGCGGTTCTTTTGAAGAAAATATTAAACAGCTGGTAGAGGAAGTTAAAGCAGCTGGTAATATTATTCTATTCTTCGATGAAATTCATCAGATTCTCGGCACGGGTGCCACTGGTGGTGAAGATGGTGGCAAAGGATTGGCTGATATCATTAAACCTGCTTTGTCACGTGGCGAGCTGAGTGTAATCGGGGCTACGACTCAAGATGAATATCGCAATACTATTTTGAAAAATGCGGCTTTGGCACGGCGATTCAATGATGTTGTGATTAATGAACCGACGGCCGCTGACACTTTACGTATATTACAAGGTGTTAAAGAGCTGTACGAAAAACATCATCATGTTGTATTACCAGATGATGTTTTGAAGGCGGCTGTGGATTATTCAATCCAATATATACCACAGCGCACTTTGCCAGATAAAGCTATCGATTTGATCGACATGACTGCGGCTCATTTAGCGGCTAAAAATTCGCAAACTGATGTTGAGACATTGGATCAACGCCTTAAAAAATTAGAGGCAGCTAAGGAGGCCGCCATTAAATCGGAGGACTTTACAAAAGCCGCTGATATCAAGAAGTCGATCGAGGAAACCAAGCAAAAAATTAAAAAAACGGATCAAAAAGAAAAAGTCACTGCCACGATTGATGATGTGGCACAATCGGTTGAACGTTTAACTGGTATCCCAGTTTCTGATATGGGCGCTAATGATATTGAGCACTTGAAAAATCTTGATAAGCGTCTGAAAAGTAAGGTAATCGGTCAAGATGAAGCGGTTGAAATGGTAGCAAAAGCAATTCGGCGTAACCGTGCGGGCTTTTCAGAGGGCGATCAGCCGATTGGAAGTTTTCTGTTTGTGGGCCCAACTGGCGTAGGAAAGACTGAATTAGCTAAGCAATTAGCCTTAGATATGTTTGGAAATGAAAATGCGATTATTCGGCTAGATATGAGTGAATATGCTGATCGTACAGCTGTGTCGAAATTAATTGGTACCTCGGCTGGATACGTAGGTTATGAAGATAATGCTAATACTCTAACTGAACGGGTTCGGCGTAATCCATATTCCATTGTATTATTAGATGAAATTGAAAAGGCTGATCCACAAGTATTAACGTTACTGTTACAAGTGATGGATGATGGGCGCTTAACGGATGGACAAGGCAATGTCATTAATTTCAAAAATACGATTATTATTGCTACTTCTAATGCTGGCTTTGGTAATGAAGCATTAAGTGGTGACAAGCAACGAGATCAGTCATTAATGGATAAGTTAGCACCATTTTTCCGCCCAGAATTTCTGAACCGTTTTAATGGAATCGTGGAATTTTCACATCTGACTAAGCAAGACTTAAGTCAAATTGTCGATTTGATGTTGGCGGATGTACAAAAAACTTTAGCCAAAAAATCCATCAAACTTGAGGTAACTAAAGCGGCCAAAGATTGGCTGATGGAACAAGGCTATGATGAAGCAATGGGTGCGCGGCCATTACGGCGAGTAATTGAACAACAAATTCGTGATAAGGTAACGGATTTCTACCTTGACCACTTAGATGTCAAAAACTTGAAGGCTGATTTAGTGCATGATGAGATTGTGATATCGGCAGCTTAGCTTAAATCAGTGTTCATAAATAACTTTAGGTTCTGTTGCAAAGTTTTAAATAAAGAATAAAATCCCTTACGGTATCTATGATTTAGGCTGTTATTCCCATTAATACCTTGATTTCAATAGACACCGAAAAGCCGAAGAGAGTGCCTTCTTTTCGGGTTTTCTTATATAATCCTCGAATGGCTTCCATGCCTTTAATCGTGGGTGAGGCAGTGCGTAAACTTCGATAGAATTTATTGCGTCTCTTTACTGGACGATGGTCTTGTTCAATCAAATTATTCAGGTATTTAATGGTACGATGTTCTGTCCCTTGATAAAAGCCGTATTCTTTTAGTTTCTTAAAGGCACTTGTAATAGAGGGGGCTTTATCTGTGACTACAACCTTCGGTTCATCAAACTGCTTCACTAACCGCTTAAGAAAAGCATAGGCTGCCTGTGTGTCCCGTTTTTTACGTAACCAAATATCCAAGGTTAAACCATCTGCATCGATGGCTCGATACAAATAATGCCATTTTCCTTTAATTTTGATGTACGTTTCATCCATTTTCCATGAATAAAAGGATTTTTTATTTTTCTTTTTCCAAATTTGATAGAGTAGTTTGCCATATTCTTGCACCCAACGATAAATCGTCGTATGAGAAACGTTAATGCCACGATCATATAAGATTTCTTGAACTTCACGATAGCTAAGGTTATAACGAAGATAGTAGCCCACGGCTACAATAATCACATCCTGCTGAAATTGCTTTTCTTTAAAATGATTCATCGTCATTCCTCCTGCTATCTTTTTCTATTATTCTACCTTATTTGATAGTAGATTTAAAACTTTGCAACAGAACCCTATATTCGTTACAATGGTTATGGGAAGTTTTTCAAAAGGTTAAGAAAAGCTTACGGGGGTTTTTGAAATCAAAAAGTAGTAGGGGACGATAAAATGAAACATACACACAAAATCATATTGGCTGTCACTTCTGTATGCACTGTTATTATTCTAGGTGTAAGTATCTTTTTTGTTACACAAGCAGTAACAAACAATAAATTAGAAAACACTAGTCAAACAACTCAACACTCAAGCAGCAGCTCAAAACCTGTTGAAGATAAACAAACGACGAAACAGCTTGATCAAGCAAAACAGCTTGCTGCAAGTTATCATTATGATGAAGCCATCGCCTTACTTGAAAAAGACGACGCCAAAGAAGCGCAACAATTGTTAGCAACTTTGAAAAAAGAAAAAGAATCCTTGGTAAAATGGGAAGACCCGACCAAAATCTCACACGTCTTTTTTCATAGTCTGATTGTTGATCCAGCTAAGGCTTTTCATACCCAGCAAGCACAAGGGTATAAAGATTATATGGTCACTATTTCCGAATTCAATAAAACCATTGATCAGTTATATAAAAATAACTATGTTCTTGTTAATCTAAATGGATTAGTCAAAAAAGGAACAGATGGAAAACTGACCTTTACAGGTGTTTCTCTTCCAGAAGGAAAGAAACCGTTAATTCTTTCGCAAGACGATGTCAGCTATTATGAATACATGGACAATTCAGGATTTCCAAGTAAGTTGATTGTCGATAAACAGAACCAAATCAAGAATATTTATATCGACAATAAGAAGGAAACTGTTGGTGACTATGATATGGTTCCATTGATCGATTCATTCATTAAAAAACATCCCGATTTTTCTTATCAAGGCGCCAAAGGAACATTAGCTTTAACAGGCTATAATGGTGTATTAGGTTACCGTACATCAAAATCAGAATATGGTGATAACGAAAAAACAAACAAAGAAATCGAAGCAGCCAAAAAAGTTGCTGATCAATTAAAGAAAGATGGTTGGAGTTTTGCTTCTCATACTTGGGGACACTTGAATATGACACAAGCTTCTTTAGCCGATATCCAACAAGATAATGAACGTTGGCAAAATGAAGTTGCACCTATTTTAGGCAAAACAAATATTTTGATCTACCCATTTGGCGCTGACATCAACGATTGGCAACCTTATTCTGAAGCAAATCAAAAATTTGCTTACTTGAAACAACAAGGATTTGATATCTTCTGCAATGTCGATGCCTCAACTCCTGCATGGGGACAACTAGGAACTGACTACTACCGTAACGCCAGAATCAATATTGACGGTATCCGTTTCGAAGCTGACCTAAAAGGAGAAAATCCAATACTTGATCAATTTATCAACGTCAAAGAAGTGTATGACCAAAAAGATCGAGGATAGAGGTTGTGAAAAGACCGTTCAGCTCCGCCGACAATAAGAACCGAAATAACAATAACAACCGTCAAGATCCCTAAATATTTAATGGGTTTAAAAAATCTATTCATTAGTCTACTCCTTTTAGGGTTATTATATCATTAAAATAAAAAACAGCCCCTATAATCTAGAATTTGGATTATAGGGTCTGTTTTTATTTGATTTCTTAGGGGCTATTATCTAATTTTAGACCCTAAACAAACATCTTTTGTAAAAAGCCTTTTTTCTGTTCTTTCAACAAATCTAACTTACGTTGATGAAGAGTGATAGTGTCATTTATTTTTTCAAAAAATAATCCAATCACTTGTTGTTCATCATAACTTGGATAAGAAAAAATAATTTTAGCTATTTGCTGAAAGTTTAAGCCCTCTCTACCACCTGTCATTTTTATATTTAATTGGCACAGTTTTTTCTAATTATTTGTCATATTCATAGTCAACTATATCTACAAAAGCAACTAATTTTGGAGATAGATTGAGATATTTAAAAATCTATCTCCAAAATTAGTTGCTTTTGTCACTTAGCGCTGAAAATTTATGCCATTTATCTAGAAAAATGACAGCTTTATAGTGTATAAAAAAATTAGTGTTAATTTTGAGTGTACCGTAATTAGACAAAACGGTTCTGTTGCAAAATTCACGATCCAAATTTTAAAGAAGGGCGTCCTCAAAAATTTACCGAAGAACAAATTCAATTTGCTCATGAGTTAAAGCAACAAGGAATGACTTATAAGATGATTGAACGAAAAACTGGAATCAGTATTGCAACTCAAAAAAGAAGGTTTGGTGCAATAAAAAAGTAAAAGTGTTGATTTCTAAATGAATGATCATTAAAAAATATAGTAATATAGCAAGTACATTATGATACACTTAATAGTAGAAACTTTTTTAAATTCAGCCCCAGATTTTTGAGCGACTATAGGTTTAACATAGTAAATGGTGAGAGATTTATTAATCTGCAATCATACAATATCACGAATAATAAAGTTTTAAAATAATACTGATTAAAAATAAACTAAGTAAGTTGACAAACTAAATAAATAAAAGTATAATTTATTTAACGAAGATTGTTGTGAGTATATTCTCACCATTTAAACCGAGGGCTGGCAAATTCCCTCGGTTTTTTTATTGTTTATTACTATAAAAAAACGCCCCTCTGGCAAAGGGACGAATAGTGGATTAAAGGCGCTTATGTCGGTTTTTTAACCAGTCCTTGACCAGCTCAAGGATTACTCCAACCACTATTGGAGCGACAACTGATACGAAGATTGTTATGAGCATAGACTCACCTCCCTTCTAAGGCAATACTGCATCAGAAAGGTGCGCCACTAAGAATTATATCATAAAAAAGGAAATAAATACCCTAGTAGTAGAAGAGGAATATCTTTCAAGAAAACTATTCTTTTTCGGATAGATATATACTATAAATATTGGTGAAAAATTTTCTTTATTCCTGAATAGGTTCTGTTGCGAAGTTTGAAAATCAAACGCGCCCTCTCTGAACTCCAAATATCTTAGGCTGTTATTCCCATTAATACCTTGATTTCAGTAGACACCGAAAAGCCGAAGAGCGTTCCATTTCTTCGGTTCTTTTTATATATTCCTCGAAGGGTCTCCATGCCCTTAATCGTGGAAGAGGCTTTACGGAGACTTTGATAAAATTTATTTCGTCGTTTAATAGGTCGATGGTCTTGTTCTATTAAATTGTTAAGATACTTCACCGTTCGGTGCTCTGTCTTAGTATATAAACCCACACTCTGTAACTTTCTAAAGGCGGAGCCAAGAGAAGGTGCTTTATCGGTCACAATTGCTTTCGGCTCACCAAACTGTTTATGGAGTCGTTTTAAGAAAGCATAGGCTGCTTGCGTATCCCGTTTCTTTCGTAACCAGATATCTAAGGTTAAGCCGTCCGCATCAATTGCACGATAAAGATCATGCCAACGTCCCTTAATTTTGATATAGGTTTCGTCCATTTTCCATGAATAGAAGGATTGTCTATTTTTCTTCTTCCAAAGATCATAGAGGACTTTGCTGTACTCTTGCACCCAACGATAAATCGTAGTATGACAAACATTTATTCCACGATCATATAACAATTCCTGAACTTCACGATAGCTTAGATTGTAACGCAGGTAGTAACCAACAGCGACAATATTGAAGTCTTTTTTGAATTGTTTGCCTTTAAAATGATTCATTACTCTGTCCTCTCTGTCTTTTTTCTCAATTTTACACTAAAATAGATTTTTTGAAAAACTTTGCAACAGAACCGGTTTAACAATCGACGAATATCACAGAAAACAAAAGGCATGACTCCCTGCGAATACAGGGAACATGCCTTAGCAGTTTAAAAATATTCAATTTTGTCTAACTTTTGTGTTGCACTTTACGGCTCATGCTGTTTTAGACTCTTTTTTATGCAATTTTGTCTTAGTTTTTAATAATTTAATGCGCTTTAAAGTAGTTTTTTATGATTTGCTTTTTATTAATTTGCTGGCTTTAATGAAATCTCGTTGTATACAGAATGAGATTAGCAGCGCCAATAGATCAATCAAAATAAAGGCAGCTAATGTCAAAGTATAATTGTGGAACAGTTGATGTGTTAATGATAATAGTAATGGTCCAACAACTCCGGCAGCAGCCCATGCTGTCAGTACATATCCATGAACAGCTCCTAATTCTTTAGTACCAAAGACATCACCTAAGTAGGCTGGGATGACAGAAAAGCCTGCTCCATAACAAGACATCAACAAGCATAATGCAATGACAAATAGGAGCGGTAATTTGAAGATGAGCATGGCTGAAAGCATTACAATATCGAGAATAAAAATGGCACTGAAAGTAGCAGGGCGCCCGATATAATCAGACAAAGTTGCCCATATCAAACGTCCAAAGCCATTGAAAAGGCCTATGATTCCAACCATAATTGCGGCTGTTTGGACAGACATGCCGGTCATACTTTGAGCCATAGGGGATGCAGCTGAGACAAGGCCGATCCCGCATGTAATATTGATAAATAACATTATCCAAAGAAAAGTGAAGGATTTAGTTTTGAGGGCTTGGTTAGCTGTTAGCTCCGGTCCTCGGGTTAGACGTGTTCCCTTTTTTTGAGAAATGCTATTTTCAGTAGTGCTTGATAGTGGCAGATTTGGACGAACAATAAACTGTGCAGCGAGCAGCATAATAACAAAATAAAATGTTCCTAAGAGATAGAATGTTTGTTCAAGACCAACACTAGCCATTAGCTGTTGAGCAACAGGACCAGTCAGCATTGCTGCAAAACCAAATCCCATAATAGCTAACCCCGTTGCTAAACCGCGTTTGTCTGGAAACCATTTAATAATTGTTGATACAGGGGTAACGTATCCTGCTCCCAGTCCTAAGCCGCCTATGACACCATATGAGAGATATAATAGCCAAATTGAATTTTGATGGATAGCCCAACCACTCATAATGGTTCCAGTTCCGTAAAGAAAGCTAGCAATAGTTCCCGTTAGTCTAGGGCCTATTTTTTCAACGACTTTGCCCATAAAGGCGGCTGACATTCCCAAGAAGAAAATAGCGATACTAAATGCAAGAGCGACTGAGGATTCTGCCCAACCATTTTGTTTTGCAATTGGATTAGTAAAAACACTCCAAGCATAAACGGAACCAATCATTAAATGAAACATGACACCTGCAAACGCAACAACATAGCGATTTTTTTTCAATATCTATTCCTCCATTTTTGATAGTATACGAATAAGTATACGAATAAGTATACGAATAATTTAAACGTTGTTAACAACCATTGTTGTCATATAATAATAATATCACATTGATTATCACATTTAAACAATTAAATTTTAGTATAAGACGAATTTTAACGTTGGCTAATGAAAAGTACATTTAAGTTAGCTATAGTACTGGGAAAAAACAAATTACGGTTGCTGTTTTTGAACAAATAAAAAAGCACAGGGAACCTAAAGTGCTCCATAATTGTTAGACAAGAAATCTGCTTCTGTTGCGAAGTTTGATTTTGACCTCGTTTTTCTGTGAACTGTGTTAACCTCCATAATAGCATGTGGAAAGACACAGGATAACTGAGGAGGATTGTTTGAAATTTGCCTAACAGTCAGATTATAATGATTATAAATTAATATTCGGGGGTGGGCATATGAATTCATTGATTAGTTTAGAAAAAGTTAATTATCAAATCGCTGATCAACATATTTTACATGATGTTGATTGGCAGATTCCAGCTGGGGCTCATATTACATTGACGGGACCATCCGGTGGTGGGAAAAGTACGTTATTACGGATCATTTCGGCCATGATTTCTAAAACAAGTGGGACCTTGAATTTTGATGGGCAGCCGATTGAAAGTTATGACCCAATCATGTATCGGCGGCAAGTCTCATATTGTTTCCAACAACCGACGTTATTTGGTGAGACGGTGGCAGATAACTTAGCTTTCCCGTACCAAATTCGTAAGCAAGTCATGGATACGCAACGAGTGGTAACGGCGTTAAATTATGTTGGGCTGTCCGAACAAACCCTGCATCAGCCGATTATCGAGCTTTCCGGTGGTGAACGGCAGCGGGTCGCGCTGATTCGCAACATCTTATTCTTACCAAAAGTATTGTTATTAGATGAGGTGACAGCTGGTTTGGATGAAAATAATAAGCAAATCGTGCACGCCTGTTTACGACAGTTAAATGAGCAGGATCACGTGACAACGATCATGATTACTCATGACGCGACAGAGATTGCTGCGGCAGATCAATTAGCGAAAGTGGTTGCTGGCAGATTGGAGGTACACGGATGAATTTATCAGTTAATAATACGTCGCTATTTTTGGCGGCAATGTTAGTGCTCGTCGCGTTAGGAATTAGTTTGTGGCAGAAACTTGGCTTGGATAGGGACATCGTCATTGGTGTCGTGCGGGCTGTTGTACAACTATTTATCGTGGGTTACTTGCTAAAGTATATTTTCCGAGTCAACAATTTTTGGCTAACGCTGGCGATGATGGGCTTCATTATCTTCAATGCGGCTTGGAATGCGAAAAAACGGGGGCCGGGGATTGACCATGCATTAGCCATTTCGTTATTAGCCATTTTTGTTAGTACGGGGGTAACACTCGGCGTCCTCGTGCTATCTGGTGCGATTAAGTTTGTGCCATCGCAAATGATTCCCATTTCTGGTATGATTGCGTCGAATTCAATGGTCGCAATTGGGCTGGCTTATCGCAGCCTCAATAGTCAGTTTCATGACCAGCGGCAAGGTGTGCTTGAACGGTTGGCGTTAGGGGCTGGTCTACTTGATGCTTCGATTGCCATCGTGCGTGAAGCGATTCGTACGGGGATGTCACCAACCATTGATTCGGCAAAGACTGTGGGTCTAGTCAATCTGCCAGGGATGATGTCCGGTTTGATCTTTGCAGGGGTCGATCCAGTACGGGCCATTAAGTATCAAATTATGGTCACGTTCATGCTCTTATCAGCGACTAGTTTGGGTTCAATCATTGCGTGCTATTTAGCTTACCGTAATTTCTATAATGAACAAAAACAGTTGAAGTAATGACTCCTGATTGCAGTCCCGCGGGGAGTCCTTTATGATGGAAGCTGAAATAAAACTTAATGCGGGGGTATTGATGTGAATGACGCAGCGGTTTGGGTTCCAGTTCCAGAAATGTTTTACTGGGGCTGGTTAGTACCACTTATATTTGGAACCATTTTTGGTTGGCGTTATCATCGCGATAAGGTTCGCCTAGGTAACGGTATTTTGTTTTCGCTATTTTTCTATTCGTTTTTAACCATGCTGGCGATTACAATTTTAGGTAGCAATATCCACTGGTTGATCATTATCAGTGGAACGTTGTTTGTGTTGCTGATCCTGTTGATTGGGCTGATTTTTACCTTACAAGCTTTCTTGCTCTTATGGAATGCGTGGATCATGTGGCGTCATGAGAGTCATACGTTGGCGAATATGCTGACCTTGTACTTGGGACTGGCCATTCTGATTTTGCCATTTTTAGGCAATCTGTTGAGTAGTCATGTGCCGTAGCCCGTGAGTTATTTTTGGAAAACTTTGCAACAGAACCGATGTAAATGTCATGCTTTAGTCAGTGAATCAGGCTATGTCATAGACTACACAATTACTCCTGCTTCAATGGCTGATAGTTCAATGACCGAGGAAGTGTTGAGTCAATTTGGGACACCAACAGTCCTTGGAGATATGGGATATCTAGGTCAGTCACTGCATGATAGGCTGGAATTAATAGGCTGGAATTAAAAGGAATTGATCTAATTACACCTGTCAGGAAGAACATGAAGCAAAAGAAAATCCTTTTCCCCTAATTTTTCAAAACGTAGAAAAGTGATTGAGCGAGTTTTTTCTTTTTTGACAAATCTAGGAGCTGAGCGTTGTAAAAGTCGTTCGCCTCAAGGTTTTCAATTGAAATTAGAGATGATACTTTTAGCGTATTCTTTACTGTTAAAATCAGCTAAATCACTGAACCAGAGACTTTAAGATATTCTATCGGGTATCAAGTTATGGCTAAATAATCAACTAGCAATTCGGGTTAACTAATACCAATCAAATGCTTAGTGGTTTTTCTACTTCAAGAACTGGTGTGGATGGCTTGAAAACAGGTTCAACAAGTTTTCAAATTGACTGTTTTGCTGGAACAACAAATCAAAACGGCTTTAGAATCATTACGGTTGTTTTAGAAGCTACAGATCCTGCTGCTGACAACTCAACTCCTTTCACCCTCACAAATCAACTGATGAACTATGTTTATGGTCATTGGCGTACGACCAGTCTTGTGCAAAAAAATCAATCCTTAGATGATTTTAAAGAAATTGCTGTGACTGATGGAAAAGAAAAATCTGTTCAACTCGTTGCTCCACAAAATATCACTCCCGCTGTTCCTTATGCTACAGATGGTAGTGCAGATACAAAATCACTGACAGTCAAATTCAGTAAGAAAAAAACAGCCTCAGTTGAAGCAACTGTGACTAAAAACCAAAAACTTGTCACACTTTCTACTACAGTAAAGGATAGTTTAGGTTATCTTCCAAATTGTACCGCAGAACAAATTCCATTGGTTGCTAAGAAAACTGTCCCCCGTAGTAGCGCTCCAAAGGTTTTTTGGAATCATTTTGTAAATTTCGTTAATGAAAAACTATAAAATTTTACTGACAGAAAACTTGTCAGAAAATTAACTCACAAAAAAAGCCGTCAATTTACTGACAGCTTTTTTATTATCCTTTAGAATTTACAATTGCAAGTAAAATTGCACCTGTTACGAACAGAACAATCCCAATTCCAACATAAACCAATTCTTTTTTGGTTTTCTTTTCACCAAGGAAGAGAATTCCTCCAATAGTTGAAATGATAACACCTAATTGTGAGAATGAAAAGGCAATTACGTTACCAGCAGCGTTTGCAGCCATAAGCATAAAGATATTACCTACACCAAACATTGCTCCATCAATCATATTTTCATAAACATATTTATCCATTTTAATTTTGAAACGACCCATCACAAGTGCTCCAAAGATCATTCCAACTGACATTGGCAAGATAATTGTCAATGCATCAAAATGAACATTGAACCAAAGTACTGCTAAGTTATTAAAAAGAATAACATAGATAACATATCCCAAAGTTGAGTAAGTTAAAGCAGTCAATCCTTTAGTATAATTACGTCCTTCTTCAACAACTGCATTTTCTGGGTCACGTTTAGCTGAGAAATAGAACCCAACTACCAAAACAGCCATCGCAATAAATCCGAGAATAAATTGAATTTGTTTTGTCCATTCGTGGAAAGCAAAAACCCCAATCAAGCCACCAATTACTAATTGACTCCCTGATGAAAGCGGACTTGCTACTGAAACACCCATGTATTTCATTGAATTAAACTGACCAAATTGTCCAATTACCCAAAGCAATCCACCAATAAATCCAATTAAGAAAATTTGCCATGTCAACGTTGGCATGCGGAATAAGAAAACAATAAGTGCAAAAACAAAAGCGCCCAAAGTCATTCCAAGTGTTTGTTGTTTAGCATCACCACCAAATTTATTAGCTACAAATCCGATAGAACCCCAAGCAAACATTGGAACAAGCGCGAGAAGAACTCCTTGCATGTGTATATTTACCTCCTTAAAATAATTTTTTACTTAAAAAAATAAACATATCTCTATATTACTCTTTTTTCGGGAAAAAACAAGAGATTGATGTTATCCTTAAATCTTAGAGTCACTATTGTATAATTTAGACAAAGGACAAAAACATGAAAAAACGCTACTCAAAAGAATTTAAAGAAACCATTATAGCCTTCTATCATTCTGGTCAATCCGTCACCCAGCTGTCTAAAGAGTACGACGTGGCCCCTGCAACAATTTATAAATGGATAGACCTCTACTCTAAATCTAATGAAAGCTCCGTCTCTAAAGCTGATTTTCTAGAATTAAAAAGACAACTGGCTAAAGTTAAGGAAGAACGAGACATCTTAAAAAAAGTGTTGACCATATTCGCCGAGAAAAAGAAGTGAGTGCTGCGGATACAGCTCAAACCATATAAACTTTAGCACTCAATGTCAGACTGGTTCTGTTGCGAATTTTGAAAATCAAACGCACCCTCTCTGAACTCCAAATATCTTAGGCTGTTATTCCCATTAATACCTTGATTTCAGTAGACACCGAAAAGCCGAAGAGCGTTCCATTTCTTCGGTTCTTTTTATATATTCCTCGAAGGGTCTCCATGCCCTTAATCGTGGAAGAGGCTTTACGGAGACTTTGATAAAATTTATTTCGTCGTTTAATAGGTCGATGGTCTTGTTCTATTAAATTGTTAAGATACTTCACCGTTCGGTGCTCTGTCTTAGTATATAAACCCACACTCTGTAACTTTCTAAAGGCGGAGCCAAGAGAAGGTGCTTTATCGGTCACAATTGCTTTCGGCTCACCAAACTGTTTATGGAGTCGTTTTAAGAAAGCATAGGCTGCTTGCGTATCCCGTTTCTTTCGTAACCAGATATCTAAGGTTAAGCCGTCCGCATCAATTGCACGATAAAGATCATGCCAACGTCCCTTAATTTTGATATAGGTTTCGTCCATTTTCCATGAATAGAAGGATTGTCTATTTTTCTTCTTCCAAAGATCATAGAGGACTTTGCTGTACTCTTGCACCCAACGATAAATCGTAGTATGACAAACATTTATTCCACGATCATATAACAATTCCTGAACTTCACGATAGCTTAGATTGTAACGCAGGTAGTAACCAACAGCGACAATAATGACGTCTTTTTGGAATTGTTTGCCTTTAAAATGATTCATTACTCTGTCCTCTCTGTCTTTTTTCTCGATTTTACACTAAAATAGATTTTTTGGAAAACTTTGCAACAGAACCCAAAATGATAAGGTTCAACAACAAAATCATTTTTTATACTAGGACACAGTTAATGATATGTTTTGTACTATTCGGTACAAAATGTTTGTATTTCAAAAAAGAATATGTTAATATAATTGTACCAAGTGGTACAAAACAATGTTGTTAGATACAATCTAATCTAACCATGTGTTTCTAAAAATATGGAGGTGTACAACTTGAGAAATACAAAAGAAAAGATATTGACGGCTACAGAACAGCTTATATATAAAAAAGGTTATACAGGGACTTCTATTAATGATATTTTAGATGAAACTGCGACAGGCAAAGGGCAATTCTATTATTACTTTGATTCAAAAAAAGAAGCTACCCTAGCAGTCATCGATAATCATGTTAAAACTTGGCAAAAACATTTGCTAAATGGAATCCTATCGAGAGATGAAAGTCCACTGGCAAACTTGAAAGAGATGCTGGATTGGATTTACAGTTATCATGTGCAAAAAAAAATATACTACGGCTGTCCTGTAGGTAATCTCGTTGTTGAGCTTTCCGCCCTAGATGAGGATTTTAGAAAACCTCTTGAACAACTATTTTCAGATTTACAAAAAAAAATTGCGGAAAATCTATCAGCTTTAACAGGACTGCTGGTGAAACAAAATCTTCCTGTAGCGCATGCAATTATTGCTCAAATTCAAGGAAGTCTTGTACTCTTGAAAGTAAATCAAGATTTAAATGTTCTGGAATCAAATTTTGATTTATTAAAAACTAGTTTTGAAAAAGTGGGAGAAAAATAATGAAAAAATTGGATATGATAGTTATAGGATCAGGTCCTGACCCGCCTACTGCTGTGATACGACGTAAATCTTTATGTCAGCAGTTTAATCTAAAGAAAAAGTCAAGATTTTGCAAGCCGATGCTATTCGGAGAGAGTATCCCATTGCCGATGTTCAAAAAAGATGGCACAGTTGTCAAACATTCATAGATGTTCTTGGTAAGGGGATACTTAAGCAACTCATTGCAGAATTATCATAAAAATTTTATATTTAAAGGAGAACAAAATGTTTAATAACAAAAATACAGCATTCGTCGTTACAGACCCACAAGTCGAATTCCTCAAACCAAAAGGTGCAGGCTATGGTCTAACAAAAGATATCCTCAAAAAATATCATACCACTGAGAATCTTACAGAACTCTTCAAACATGCTAAAGCAAAAGGCTATAAAATCTTTATTTCACCACATTACTTTTACGACCATGACCAAAACTGGAAATTTGGTGGTCAAGGCGAACAAATGATGTTGAATAATAAAATGTTCCATCGTGAAAACCAGTATCAAGAAACAGTGAAAGGTTCAGGAGCAGACTTCGTGGAGGAACTCAAACCTTACTTGAATGAAAATACTATCATCACAAGCCCCCACAAAATCTTCGGTCCCGAATCAAATGACTTGGCGCTTCAACTCCGTAAAAACGGCATTGATACTGTTATCTTGGCTGGAATGAACGCAAATCTCTGTGTAGATTCACACTTGCGTGAACTTGTAGAATCAGGTTTTCACGTTCACGTTGCAGCTGACGCAACAGGAGCACCTGGTCAAGAAGCCTATGATGCAGCAATAACAAATTTTGGATTTGTTGCAGATCGCACCATGAGTACAGCAAAAGTTCTTGAAGAGCTTTGAAGCAATAGGTAAACAGGCAAATTAAATGAAAATAATATTTGATGAACTAGCTACTGAAAAAATTAAAAGCTTCGGTGCTGTGGTAAATCTATCGTGGATAATAAGTTAGTTCAAAACTAAAATTTGGAGATTTTTAAATGAAAAAAATAGACGTAAAAAATATCGTTGTTGGTTTTGGTAAAGGTGGAAAGACCTTGGCCAAATTTCTTGCTGGAAAAGGAGAAAGTGTTGTCGTTATTGAACAATCAACTCTAATGTATGGTGGGACTTGTATCAACATCGGCTGTATTCCATCAAAATTTTTGATTGTCAACGGTGAAAAAGGTTTGAAATTCACAGAAGCTGCAGAAAAAAAAGCGATGCTTACAGGTAATTTGAATCTAAAAAATTATCACATGATTGCGGATGAAGCAACAGCTGAAGTTATTGATGGCAAAGCAAAATTTGTCTCTGATCACGAAATCGAAGTGATGGATGCTGAAGGTGAAGTCATTGCACAACTAATTGGAGAACGTATCTTTATCAATACTGGCGCGACACCTGTCTTGCCACCAATTCCTGGACTTGTGGACAGTAGAAATGTTGTGACTTCAACTGAATTAATGGATTTGAAGCAGCTTCCTGAACATTTGACGATTATTGGTTCTGGTTATATTGGTCTTGAATTTGCTTCAATGTTTGCAAGTTATGGATCAAAAGTAACAGTTCTTGATATTTTCGATAACTTCCTTCCTCGTGATGATGAAGATATTTCGAAGTTGGTTCGTTCCGACCTTGAATCTAGGGGGATTATCTTTAAGCTTGGCGTGAAGATTGATGCTATTACTGACAATAGCGTTGAAATAATAAATAAAGAAGGCAAAAAAGTTTCAATCTTATCAGATAAAATTTTGGTTGCAACAGGTCGCAAACCCAATACTGATGGACTTGGACTTGAAAACACTAATATTCAACTTGGTCAACGTGGAGAAATTGTGGTCAACGATAAACTTGAAACCACTGTTCAAAATGTATGGGCACTTGGGGATGTGCATGGCGGTTTACAATTTACTTACACTTCCCTTGATGATTTCCGTATTGTAAGTAATAACCTTTATGGAGATGGTAAGCGGAGTCTGTCTGACCGCAAAAATGTACCAACCTCTGTGTTTATCACACCTGCCTTGTCTAAAGTTGGCCTTAATGAAAAAGATGCTAAAGCAGCGGGCATCGATTACCGTCTCTTCAAACTTTCTGCGACAGCCATTCCAAAATCAGCTGTATTGAATCAGTCTAAAGGCTTACTCAAAGCTTTGGTTGATCCAGAGACAGACAAAATTCTTGGTATTACAATTTACGCAGAAGAATCTTATGAAACAATTAATCTCATAAGTCTTGCAATTGAAGTAGGCTTGCCTTACACATTATTGCGTGACAAAATTTACACTCATCCAACCATGACTGAAGCATTAAATGATTTGTTTGCCGCTAAAAATGAAGTAAAATAAAATAGTCACATTTGATGGAAATCGAGTATGAGTTACTGACATACTACCAATAACTTTTTATATCTTGATAATTAAAACGAAAGTTTTTAATAGTTATTTTAAGTCAATTTAATGAATTGTCCGATTAGCCTTGAAAAGTTGAGAAATATGAGAAGATTAGAGTGTTTATCTTTCTTAATTAAACGAGATGACAAAAAAACGAAGTTGTGATAAAATAAGGGTAGAGAAAAAGGAGTTGCGCTAACAAGTCCTAGTGTAGCCGATTAAAAGTCGGTGGCAGTATAATGTTCTAAGAACCGTTAACTGATGTGTACCCCAAAAGTTAGACTTTTTATCCAAGCAGAAATACTTGGATTTTTTTAATTGTTTTGGTAATTCAAGCGAAATTGAATTGGACTCATCCAGTTCAATTTTTGTTTGATTCGTTTTGTATTATAGTACCTAATCCAGATCACAATAACCTGTTCAAGTTCTTCGAAAGACGAGAAGATATGTCCGTAGTAAATTTCTTGTTTAAGTAGCCCAAAGAAATTCTCCATAACTGAATTATCATGACAGTTTCCTTTACGGCTCATAGACTGAAAAATTCTATGAGATTTTAATTTAGAAACATAGTCTCTCATTTGGTATCCCCATCCTTGATCTGAGTGGAAAGTACGTCGATAAGGACAATCAGATGTCACAGCTAAGGCTTGATTTAGAGCAATATCAATGGATTGATAAGAGGGTTGTTTAGAGATATGATAACTAATCACCTCGCTATTAAATAAATCAATGTAAGGATTGAGATAACACTTTTTCTGAATTCCATCTTCATAATATTTGAATTCTGTCGTATCTGTTGTGATTTTTTGATGAGGAATGGAAGTTCTGAATCGTCTGTGTAATTTATTTTTAGCTACCGTCCCTACTTTTCCTTTATATGAATAATATTTACGTGATTTGTGCCAATAAGACGTCACACAAAGCCCTAGTTTCTTCATTAAGCGCTGTACCTTCTTGTGGTTGACGTGATAGCCACGTTGCTTAAGTAATTCACTCATTGGACGATAACCTGCATTGGCATGTTCTTGACGTATTTTAAGCATTTCTTTTTCGATAAGCTCATCTTTGTTTACCCGTTCAAAACAGTTAACCCAATAATAATAAGTGGCTTTAGGGAATCCTGTAACTTTCAAGATTTCTTTGAGTTTGAAGGTTTTACGGAGACTGTAGATGAGTCTTGATTTTTGTTCATTAGAGCATTTTTCTCCAATCTCCGAAGTCCTTTTAAATAAGCTACCTCAATTTGCGCATAACGTAATTCTTGTTCAAGTTCTTTAATTCGTTGAGAATCATTTGGTTTCTGAGTCATAGACGATGCAATGCTTTCTAGTTTTTTACGACGTCCTCTCTTTTTGCTTATTGGGACTTCTCCATAAATTTTGAAATGATTAACCCAGCTTGCAAGTAAGGTAAAATTAGTAATTTCGAATTTTCTTGCCACAGCTTCATACGTTAAATCAGTTGTTAAATAACATTGTACCGCATTTTCTTTCAACTCCATAGAATAATTTTTATTGACTTTGGAGTGAGCTGTAGGAAGTCCCTCTGCTCGATAATTGCGAATCCAGTGTCTAACCTGACTAGATGAACCTACGTTGTGCAGTTTAGCAAGATAGGTAGAGCCTCCCTTGCCAGATAAATAATCTTGAATAACGCGTTGTTTTAATTCTATGGAATATTTGACCATAAGAAAAGACCTCCGAAATATAGATTTGAAAAGTCTATATTTTGGGGGTCACTACAGAAATGGAACACTCTTCGGCTTTTCAGTTTCTACTGAAATCAAAATATTAATGGGAATACCTGCTTAGATTGACGGTTGGTCAGAGATAGTGTTTTTGAGTTTCAGACTTTGCAACAGAACCCAAAGAACTTTAAATAAGGCCATTAAATCACAAGACTATCCAGAAGCTGTTATTCTTCATTCTGACCAAGGAAGCCAGTATACGAGTCTAGAGTATGAAGAGTTGCTTAAGTATTATGGGATGACTCACTCTTTCAGTCGAAGGGGATACCCTTATCATAATGCCAGTCTTGAATCTTGGCATGGACATTTAAAAAGAGAGTGGGTGTATCAATTTAAATATAAGAACTTTGAAGAAGCCTATCAGAGTATTTTCTGGTACATCGAAGCCTTTTATAATTCAAAACGAATCCATCAAAGTTTAGGGTATCTTACACCTAATCAATTTGAAAAGGTAAGTGCTTAAAATAAATAGATTAAAATTCTACGTTTGTTACTCTAAAAACTTGACTTAACGTCATCCTTAGACTTATTTGACTCGGTGCTTCTATCTAAATAAAAAACTATATAAATGAACTCACTTACTAAAAAAGCCTCATAATAGAGGCATTTATTTCTCACGATTTATCTAGAAATTTATTTAACTCTAGCTTCTTTGTCTGTATTGTCTTCTACTTTGTCTTTTACTTTATCAACTTGTTCAGAGGTGAATTTCCCAGTTGTTTGAGCCGCGCTAGTCACTCGATCTTGAATACTTACATCATCTTCTTTTTGTTGCTCTTTCGTTTTAATATCTGTGACTGTTACGTTAACTTCAACAACTTCCAATTCTGTCATTGCCGCAACCTCTTTACGAATGACTTCTTTAATTTTTTCATAAATATCAGGCACATTCTTACGATATTCTGTAACTACTTTCAAGTCTACTGCAACTTGTGTTTTCCCAACTTCTACGTCAACACCTGTTGTAACATCATCAGTATTAATAAGTTTTCCTGTTAAGTTTGAGAAGAACCCACCTTCTACAGAAAGAAGTCCATCTACTGATTCTAATGCTAGACCTACAATCTTTTGCACAACTTTATCTTCATAAGTCAAAGATCCTTTAATATCTGGTTTGGTTTCCTTTGTTTTAGGAGTTTCTTTTTCTGCCATTGTTCCAAATGCTTTCATGTTTTCTTGTACCATAATTTTCTCCTTTTATAATGTTATTTACGATTTATAAATTGATCAATGATTCCTGATTTTTTTAAAAATAGACCAATATAAATTCCTAATCCAATTAAAAATAAAACCAAAATCATTTTCCAAAATCCAATAGTGAAGATACACACAGCAATGAGTGCACCTACGATTCCCCCTATAATCGGGTATCGATTTTTTTCGAAATAATCCATTGATCCCTCCTACATAACACGTTGGCGTTTATGGTTATCATCTTTACTTAATGTATTGACTTTTACTTTAATTTTAACCGTATGTTCCAATCCAAAGAAACTTTTTAACCCTTCAATGATTTCCTGTTCCAGAACTTGAGCTTTTTGTGCCACTTCAACTCGAGGAATAATCTCACCTTTTATATCAATTTTTATCTTATTTTTAAAAAGTGAAACAGCGATTTTTGAGTTTTTAAGGTAATCATTTTCTTTTACTTTTTCACCTACAAATCCTTCAATGGCCGACTTCTTCAAAGTTAAAACTCCATTATTTGAAGTGAGTTGTACATCCATATAGGTTCGAGGATAAAAAAGGATTACAATCAAGGCGATAATTAATATGACTATTAAAACGATGTTCCCCCAAAACAAATAGTCTGTCATATATTTACCTATGAAGGGAATGTTACTAGAGGTTGTTCTTATCCAATCATATTCCATGAAATTATAATAATCCCACGTCATTGGTAGAACAAGCGTAAGTAAAAGGAGATCAAGGATAATGAGTATTATTTTCTTTCCAGTTGCCAAAACTCCTCCTTTCTAGATCCTAAGATCTATTAATTCATTTTAGATAGGACGAAAGATACAACAGCAACCACAATCACTGCACCAACAATGGATGGTATTAACGCCATGCCAGCAAGCGAAGGTCCCCAAGTTCCAAGTAAGGCTTGACCTACAAAAGATCCAACTAACCCCGCTAAGATATTAGCAATCCATCCCATTGAACTTCCCTTTTTTGTAATCGCACCAGCGATTAATCCGATTAATGCACCAACAATTAATGACCAAATCATAAGCCACCTCTTTCTAAAGATTATAATATTTTTCTTACTTTAATTTAGCACTTTTAGAACGCGTATTCAAGAGATGTGATTCATTTTTTTAATTTACTCACCCAATAATTATAGCACTTCAAATAACTAAGAAAATAAAAAAAGCCAGCATTTGCTGGCACTTATGTTTAAGGTACTCCATTAAACACATCTCTCTATTTTTGACCTTAAGACTATCTATACGGTATTATTAATTTGTATGTTTTAAATATTAACTTCTTAATCTATGAACATGCACCAAAAACTGCTTATCATTATGTGCT
Organism: Lactococcus sp. FSL W8-0209; assembly: GCF_038006585.1. Lineage (NCBI taxonomy): Bacteria > Bacillati > Bacillota > Bacilli > Lactobacillales > Streptococcaceae > Lactococcus > Lactococcus sp. FSL W8-0209. The sequence goes on from NZ_JBBOVN010000002.1 coordinate 76,632, forward strand.
GTGATAGGTGGTTTTTTATATAAATCTTTTAAATATTAATTTTAATTAATAAACATTAAAAAAACCACTCTATATTAAAGTGCCCCTAATTTATGAATGGGAAGTGTGAGTTTCCTCTTGCTGGCTAAGTATATCATACTCTCTCATAATTGCAACTGAATATAAAAAAACTGAAGTCATGACTCCAGCTTTTGCACGATTTTCAGATACAATTATGCTTTTGTGATATTAACTGCTTGAGGTCCACGTTGACCTTCTTCAACATCAAATTCAACTTTTTGACCTTCATCAAGTGTTTTGAATCCATCAGATTGGATTGCTGAGAAGTGAGCGAACAAATCTTTACCTTCTTCTGAAGTGATAAAGCCAAACCCTTTATCTGCGTTAAACCATTTTACTGTTCCATTTGCCATAATATTTATTTCCTTTCGACAAAATTGTAAATCTCATTTTGCGAAAAGTGAATCTATAAAACATTTTACTCATGACAAAATTTACTTCTTCATAATAACACTAATTATAGTCAATGTCAAACTACTCTCCATTAATAAAATCCATGTCGTAGTGACATGGATTTTATGAACTGTAGGGAAAGCAACTAATCTTTCCCTCACTCAGTATAACATTTTAATTCATTTTTGCAATAGCAATAAATAAAAAAGCAAAGGACACCCCATGCTTTAACTCATTTATCTTTTATGTACGTTTGAAGCATAACGACCACGAGACGTCATTTTGATATCAAAAGTAACCTTTTGACCTTCATCGTATTTTTTAAAATCATTTCCTTGAATAGACAAGAGGTAAGCAAACACATCTTGCATATCATCTGCCATAATAAAACCATAGCCTTTATCAGCGTTAAACCAATTTATTGTTCCTTTATTCATATAATACATCCTTTCGCATCATCTGTAAATCCTATTTTGCGAAAAAGTGCATTCCTAAAACATTTAAACTCGAGACAAAACCTACCTCTTAATAGTAACACCTATTCTTACCAAAGTCAAATTGGTCTATTTAAAACTTATTGATTTTCTTGTGATTCCCCAGATTTTCATGAGGATTTGCTTTAGCAAGTGTCAGGGTTTCTCTATCAACCACCCTGACATCATGGTTTTCTAATTCAACAATTAGTGCATACTTATAGAGATTAATATCTCCAGAAACGACTGTTGCTTGTTCCCCATTAGATAATGTAATTTTATCTCCTGTTTTCATTTTTCACTTCCATTCTAGGCGCTGCCTATTTCACGAAAAAATTTTTACTTAAGGGTGAGTTTTTTATAAGAAAAAATAAGGGCTCCCTAAAGCCCTTAAAATATTGCGGGAATAGGATTTGAACCTATGACCTTCGGGTTATGAGCCCGACGAGCTACCTAACTGCTCCATCCCACTTCGCAAGTGTAACACTAATATCAGTTAAAGTCAATTTAACATTAGGATTCATAAATTATTAAAAAAATGTGTTACCTTATCCGAACATTAAGTTATTTCTTACATTAGTAAAGCTATCACTAGATATATCACTAAAATACTTACTACAAACCCAAAAAACAGTAGGCCTATGATCGCCTTTTTTTCTTTATTTTTATTCGTTAGATGCTCCTTACTTTTATTATTAAACTGATTTTTGTTTATAGTTACACATTATTTAAAAAAGCTACCCCCATTTGAGTAGCTAATGATGAAGGTGTGGTGCTTTCGCTAAACCACCCATGAGCTAAGTATATCACTTTAATTCGAAATTACAATATCAACGAAAAAAATAGAAACCAATTTTGGCTTCTATTCCACAACAGAGACTGTAATCTCATAAAATTAAGTATAGCACCTTGTTAAGATCAATACTGATTATTAGTTTATAAAGAGAAAAACATATAGCTTAAAAGCACCAAACAAACTTAACATAATAAAAAGTCATTAATTCAATTCTTAATGACTCTTTAATTTATTTTTTGTTCAAATCTTCCAAAATAATATGCTTAGTTCCTTAACTTTATAAACTCAAAAATTCAATGAGATTAAATCGTAGCTATGATTTTATACCATAATTGCCCCAAATTTGTCCCATTTTATTTTTCAATTTAAGAGGTTTTCTATGAAACAGGTTTATAAAGGCTTATAGGTTCTGTTGCAAAGTTTTTCAAAAAATCTATTTTAGTGTAAAATTGAGAAAAAAGACAGAGAGGACAGAGTAATGAATCATTTTAGAGGCAAACAATTCAAAAAAGACGTCATTATTGTCGCTGTTGGTTACTACCTGCGTTACAATCTAAGCTATCGTGAAGTTCAGAAATTGTTATATGATCGTGGAATAAATGTTTGTCATACGACGATTTATCGTTGGGTGCAAGAGTACAGCAAAGTCCTCTATGATTTTTTGAAGAAGAAAAATAGACAATCCTTCTATTCATGGAAAATGGACGAAACCTATATCAAAATTAAGGGACGTTGGCATGATCTTTATCGTGCAATTGATGCGGACGGCTTAACCTTAGATATCTGGTTACGAAAGAAACGGGATACGCAAGCAGCCTATGCTTTCTTAAAACGACTCCATAAACAGTTTGGTGAGCCGAAAGCAATTGTGACCGATAAAGCACCTTCTCTTGGCTCCGCCTTTAGAAAGTTACAGAGTGTGGGTTTATATACTAAGACAGAGCACCGAACGGTGAAGTATCTTAACAATTTAATAGAACAAGACCATCGACCTATTAAACGATGGAATAAATTTTATCAAAGTCTCCGTACAGCCTCTTCCACGATTAAGGGCATGGAGACCCTTCGAGGAATATATAAAAAGAACCGAAGAAATGGAACGCTCTTCGGCTTTTCGGTGTCTACTGAAATCAAGGTATTAATGGGAATAACAGCCTAAGATATTTGGAGTTTAGAGAGGGCGCGTTTGATTTTCAAACTTCGCAACAGAACCGAAAATGTGTTGAAAAATGTTCAAGCAACCGCAAAAGAATTAATTGAAAAAATTGATATTGAATTAGAAAAATATGTTGCTCCTGTACCGAAAAAATCAATGACAATGAAAGAAAGAATTGATAAGGCAAAAACAAAGTGTTCTGAAAAAAAACCACAAGAAACTGAACTAAAAAATGATAAACTTTCAAACAATAAAATCAAAGGAGAAAATGAATTATGATTAACTATCAAGGCGGAGATTTTTCAGAAACTGAATTTTATGGACGTGAAATTTTAGAAGCCATTCAACTGACAAATAAATTTCCAACTCCAAAAAAAGTATTGATAGATATGTTAGAAGAAATGATACATGAACAATTAGATTTAATTGATAAAGAAGAATTAAATCATTACATTCACGCAAAAAAATATGTTCAAACTTTGACCGAAGAGGAAGTTAAAAATTTATGTTTTGAAGTCAAAGATTTATACGAAGATGTCTTAAAAGAATTTGAAATTAATTTTCCAAAAAATATAACTCATGATAATTAATTTTAAAAAAAGGGGGATTGGGGGACACCACCAAAAATAAAAATATTCGTCTGAAACGAACAAAAATAAAATTGGAAAATTTTAGCTTTTGTGAGTGAAAGATGAATACTTTTTACTGTACTTGGGTACCCAAGTGCTAAGTTCACTAAAGACACTAACCCCCTATTTTGAGCTTTTAGAGTTGACAGATATTTGTGAGGTTGACAAGATGAAAATAATTGAAAATCGTGAGAGAAGTATCCAAAAAAAATTTCGTGTAAATGAAAAAGAGAACGAAAGAATTAAATTGATGATGAGAAAAACTGGCATCACTAATTTTTCTATTTTTGCTAGACGAGCCTGTTGCAATAAAGAGATTTTTTCTATTGATTTTTCAGAATATAAAAATATTATTTCTGAAATTTCTGCGACAAAATCTGAGCTTAAACGTATCGGAAATAATATCAATCAAATGGCTAAACATTTAAACGAAAATAAAAATAATCAGACAAAAGAATTGATATCTGATTATCAAAATCAATTAGAAAATTTGGAAGAAAAAATTCAAAATGTGGTTCATTTTATTTCAGAGGGGGAGTAAAAATGACAGTGATTTATATGCCAAAACAATCGAACGGAACGGTTCATTCTTCAAAAGATTTAAACCAACTCATTGATTATGTGATGAACCCTGAAAAAACAAATGACTTTGAATATGTTTCCGGTCAAAACATTTTAGATATTCACTCAACCTGTGATGAAATGTTAGCGACACGAACAATGGCAAACACTTTAAAAAACAAGCCACAAAAAAATGAAATTTACGGTTATCATTTTGTACAGTCTTTTTCGCCTGATGATAATTTAACTCCTGCACAAGTCCATGAAATTGGTTGTAAAACCATGAAAGAATATCTCGGTAATTCTGCTGAATTTATTATTGCTACGCATACCGATAAACCACACCTCCATAATCATATTGTCCTTAATGCAACTAACCCTTTGACTTTAAATAAATTTCATCAAAATAAAAATGATTTGGAAACTTTAAAAGAAATTTCTGATAACATTTCTAAAGAATATGGCTGTAAAATTATTGTCCGTCCTGAACAAAAACTAGGGAATTCTCACAAAAATTATTTGGTCTATCTTGCTAAAAATTCTTACCGAAAAGAGATTAAAAACAAACTTGAATTTTTGATGAACCATTCTCATACGTGGGAAGATTTTAAAGAAAAAGCAAGTGCCTTAAATTTAAAAGTGGACGATACTAAAAAATATACCACTTATCTTTTAGAGGGAAGCGAGCAAACCAAAAAAATTAGAGATAGAAGTTTAAAAAATGATAAATTTTTAAAAGAAAATCTCAAAGAACGAATAGAAAAAAATACCATTGGTTATTCCGTTGAGGAAGTCGTGAAACTTTGGAAAGACAAAGAAAGTATCCAAGAAAAAAATCAAGAAAAAGAAATTGAAATGTTACTTGAACATTGGCAAGTAATAAAAGAAACTGAAAAAGATTTAGTTGTAACCATTGATACTGCATTTGATAATGAAGCAACGATTAAGATACCTGCACGCTGTGTTGATAAATTAGAAAACGGACAATATAAAATATTTATTAAAAAGGGCGACCGCTTTTCGTATATTGATATAAGAAGTCCGGCAAACCATAAAATCATGGTTGGGGCAACCGTTGCTAAAAATTTACAAAGACAAAGTGGCAATGTCCCTCTTTATTCTGACAATGTTAATATCAAACTCAAACAAGTTTTTCATGAGTTCGATTTCTTAATCAGTCAAGGGCTTGGTTTTGATAGGAGTTTTGAAACCATAGGAGAAGAGTTAGAAGCCACCTATCAAGAAACACAACATCAATTAGACAAGCTAGACACAAAGATTTTAGAATACGTGGAAACAACAAAAACCTTGCCTTATGAAGATACCTCTATCAGAGATACCATTAAAAACTTAACAAAAGAACGTGATGATTTGCGAGATACTTTATATAAAGTCGATAAAAACATTCAATACTATCAAAAATCAGAACAACGTTTAGAAGCCTATCAAAAAAATCAAAGTCCAAAACACAAAGCACGTGATGATGATTTTGAAATTTAGTCCGTTGAAAAATCTGATGAGTAAACAATAAAAAAATCGGATCTGAAATTTTTGGTCTTTAAAATTTAAGACCGGACTTTTTTATTTGAGTTTTGAAAAAACTCTATTTTTTACAAAGTAAAAAATAATGTTCCTGTCGTTGAGCAAACCAACGAAAAAGCACTAAAGAAAGTGAAAAATAGATATTTCACTCCCTTCAATGCTTGAATCGTCCTATAAGCTCATATTTTGTCTTTTAAGCCCTTTTAAATGGTTTTGAGTAGAATTATGCCACTTGAATAATAAAAAGCCTACAATCTCATTTTATAGGCTTTTTGTCATTTCCAAAATTGATACCACTTTTTAGGAGTTGTCAATTCTGCTTTTAATTTTTCTCGTTCCTCTTGTGAATGTATCTTTTGTTTGTTTAATTCCTCCTGTAAGGCTCGTATTTCAAATTTAAGAGCTTTAACTTCTTCTTTTGGTTGACTATTCGCCTGTTCCTCTTTTGTGTCCTCTGTGGGCATTTTAAGGGATTTTAAGTCATTGATTTCTGACTTGTATTCTTCTAGCAATTTTTTATCCTGCAAAGCTAACCGTTGTTGCTGGTCTAAAAGATTGCTTAACTTTTCTATATGAGAATGGGCTTTATAAAGTTCTGTTCTAAGAATACTGACAGTTCGTTCTGTAGTTGTGTTTCGTTCTTAAAATACCGTCTGATAAGACTTACTGAATTGTCCTCTAACACAATTTTATTTTTTATTTTTTGAGTTGGGATTGAATTTTTGTTTATTATTCTTGAAATTCTAGTTTTATTAGTGCCTAATTCGTCAGCCAGCTCTTTTATGGTTTTTACATTCTTACTCATGGTCTAATTCCTGCCTTTTAACCGTAGGTAGATATTGCTCAATTGCTTTTTTCAGATACTTCGCTACATTGCGTTTAGAATAGGCTTCTTGTTTGCTAGATACATAAGACAAGTGGTCTTTAACCCCATTCAATCCTCTTAATTCTTTTAACTCGTCATAAAGCGGATAGACGTTCTTTTGCAAACCTTGGAGCTATACTATAAAAGTGGACAGAAAATTGTGTGTTATAATCTGTCTATTAAGACACAAAAATGAAAGGACTTTTATGTCAGGTTTTAAACGTTACGACGAGGATTTCAAACAATCGCTCGTTAATCTCTATCAAACTGGTAAAACACAAACTGAACTCTGTAAAGATTATGGGGTATCTTCTTCTGCACTTGCAAAATGGATTAAGCAGTACTCTCAAGTGCGTCTTGAAGATAATACGGTGTTGACTGCTAAACAGATTCAAGAATTACAAAAAAGGAATGCCCAATTAGAGGAAGAAAATCTGATCTTAAAAAAAGCGAGTGCCATATTCATGCAAAACTCCAAGTAAGATTGAAAGCCATCTATAGACTCCGATTTGAACACACGACAGTTATGCTCTGTCGTGTTTTACATGTCAATCGTTCCACCTACTATAACTTCATAAACAAGAGGCCTTCGAAGCGTGAAGTAGAAAATCAACGCTTGAGAAAATTACTCCTTGAGATTTATATGAAAGCCAAGAAAAGAATTGGAACGAGAGCTTTTAAAATCATTCTTCTGCGTGATTATGGCGTTAATATTTCTGAAGGCCGTATCTTAAGACTTCTCAAGTCTATGACACTCCCTAAAATGTCAACCATCAAACCTCGTTTTAAATCAAATAAATCTCCTGTATTTTCTTCTGATAATCTGCTTAAACAAGAATTTAACCCGAATTCCCCAAATCAAGTTTGGACAATAGATTTGACTTATATCTCTATAGGAGCTAAGCGACATATTTATCTCTGTGCTACTCTTGACCTCTACTCAAGGAAATGTATTGCGTGGAAAGTAAGTGATAGGATTGATGCCAAACTCGCCTGTGACACCTTAGAAATAGCTATAAATAAGAGGAAGCCTAAGGAACCAATTATCTTTCATTCGGATCAAGGAAGCCAATTTAAATCAGCTTCCTTTAGAAAGTTATTAGATGAGCATCAATTGCTTGCTTCTTACTCCAAGCCTGAATATCCCTATGATAATGCCGTCACTGAAGTCTTTTTCAAGTATCTTAAACCACGAGAAATTAATCGCAGAACTTATCACTCCATTCAAGAAGTTCAACTCTCTTGCTTTGAATACATCGAACAATTTTATAACAATTACCCGAATTGCTAGTTGATTATTTAGACATGACTTGATACCTGATAGAATATCTTAAAGTCTCTGGTTCCAGTGATTTAGCTGATTTTAACAGTAAAGAATACGCTAAAAGTATCCTCTCTAATTTAAATTGAAAACCTTGAGGCGAACGACTTTTACAACGCTTAGCTCCTAGATTTGTCAAAAAAGAAAAAAATCGCTCAATCACTTTTCTACGTTTTGAAAAATTAGGGAAAAGGATTTTCTTTTGCTTCATGTCAGGTGTAATAAGTTCAATTTCCTTGAGTTCCAGCCTATCATGCAGTGACTGACCTAAATATCCCATATCTCCAAGGACTGTTGGTGTCCCAAATTGACTCAACACTTCCTCGGTCATTGAACTATCAGCCATTGAAGCAGGAGTAATTGTGTAGTCTATGACATAGCCTGATTCACTGACTAAAGCATGACATTTGCATAATCTCCAAGAACTTTGCTTCTGAAATTACGAATAGGCTGACACAAAGGAATGGGGAAGCTGTCAATAATGGATACACTAATTCCTTCAACCTCTTTAAAGACGAGTGCTTGGCGAATGACTTGGATACTCGGTAAGAGGGCATTACAACGGCGGACAAAGCGAGAATATTCTAGGAAATTAGGAAATAAACTTTGAGCCAATTGGTGCTTAGCTTTAAGTGTTTCACTAAAATGCAGTACGCCCCATAGGTAACAAGCGATAACTAAGCAATCTGATGTTGCGAGATGGACGTTCTTTCGGTTTTGAACCTCAAGGGGAACACTCGTTTGATAAATCGCTTCAATGCTTGTCAGTAAATAAACAAAAACTTTTGTAAGTGTGCTATTATAAGTCATATAAGTCGTGCGCTTCTAATGCTTAATGGTTTAAGATTAGGATAGCACGACTTATTTATTTTCCAATGAAATTAACTAGCAATTCGGGTAACAATTATAATCCTCATTCCGACAACAATGGTTTAACTCCAAATTAGAAAGAAGAAAATTATTTTAAGAAAATATAGCTCATTTTGTGTCTAAATATTTGACATTGGTCCAGAAACCCTAAAGATGAAAATTTGAGACAATTAGCTGATGCACTAAATGTTTCATTTGAATATTTAACAGATACAGAAATTTTGCCAATTTATCAAGAACTCAGATGATAAACAACAAACAATTAATTATGCTGAGGATAAATTAAAAAGCCAAAAGTAACAAGAAAACATAATTCATTTTAGAAATTCTTTAATCCCATATAAGCAAGCGACTGAGCAAGCATTATCTGCAGGTTTAGGTGAAGGTTATACTGATAATATTGAAACATGTACTGTGTATTGGGATAAACAGGTTAATTATGATATAGGCATCCCAATTAAAGGGGACTCAATGGAACCAAAATTTCATTATGGTCAAACTGCGCTTATAAAATATCAAAGTTCTCCTGATTATGATGGTCAAGTTTGTGCATTAGATAATGTTTATATGGGAAATGCTTTTATAAAATGTGTCACTATAGAGGAAAATGGACTTCTTCTACAGTCTTTAAATATAGAAGAGGATCAAAACGGAGAAAAAAATTTCCAGATATAAAATTATATTGGGATGATAACCCAAGGATTATTGGGAAAGTAGTTGCTGCATTTACTCCAATTGAAATAGATTTTTTATTTTTTTCTGAAAATTCGTTAGTTATTTTATTATAGAACAAGAATTATAGTTATATATATAAAGTTATAGTTACAGTTACAATTAAGGGGCTATTTTAAGGCTTAACCATACGGTTTATAGCTATTAATATCGTAAAAATGTTGTACTGAGGAGTAAAAATGTTGTACTGGGGAGTAAAAATGTTGTACTGGGGAGTAAAAATGTTGTACATATGTCGTAAAAATTGCGTATTAGGGAGTAAAAATTGTGTACCTATGACGTAAAAATGTTGTATATAACCGTAAAAATGTTGCTTGTGACGTAAAAATGTTGCTGTAAATCGTAAAAATGTTGTATTATTACTAGACAAGAATAAAAAAATAGTATATATTAATAAAAACAAAGGTTATGACGTAAAAATGTTGTATTTTATATAAGTTTTTCTATCTTTCTTTTATAAAGTGAACGAAAAATACACAATTTTTACGATTAAATCAGATATTATTTTATCTTGATACTGAAAGAGGGGTTAAA
>NZ_JBBOVN010000003.1:0-50454 GCF_038006585.1 Lactococcus sp. FSL W8-0209
TTGACTTCTTTTAATTTTAGAAAAGCTGACAATCGATACAAAGAACTTTTTTTCCAATTTCCTAAGGTTCTTTACTACAGTCAAAAATACAAAAAAAAGTTATCCCTTAGCGCTAAAGCTGCTTATATGGTTCTTATGGATCGTGAAGAGTATTCTCTCAAGAACGAGTGGATCGATGAAAATGGCAATGTTTATTTCATTTTTACTAACCAAGAGCTTGCTGACTTACTAGATGTTTCTCTTCGTACTGTGATTAATATCAAAAAGGAGCTTGAGAATGCAAATCTTTTGCTACAGAAAAAAATGGGATTTAATCCGAAAACTGGAAAAAACGAGCCCAATCGACTATACCTAGCGGAACTTGAAGTTAGTGCCACAGATGTCTATTTACGTGGAGAATATGACAAAAAAGTACCACAAAGCCTTGCCACAAGCGGAGGTGCAAATTCTGCACCTCCGCATAACTTCGCTCAAACCCTTGCTACAAGCGGAAGTGCAGAATTTGCACCTCCGCATAGTTCCGTTGAAGAACTGCCGCAAACCCTTGTCACAAGCGGAAGTGCAAATTCTGCACTAAATCTATATAATAACTTTTTAGATACCTATTTAGATAATATTAAAGATACTCAAGAACTTGATTTTTCTTCTTCTAATTTTTCAGAAGCTCAACTTAAAGCCCAAAATCAAGATTTAGTGAAAAACTCAAAATCTTTCCTCAAAGAAGGGACACATGAACTATTTCTTAGTGAAGAAGCCATTAAGTTACTTCAAATGTGGTGTAACTCGCCTCAACAACTTAGAAAGATGGTTGGTATTATTCTTAATGCTAAAAATGCTGTATGCAAAGAAAATGAGGAACTTGGAGTTTTCTTTGTCCTCGAAGAAGAAGCATTACAAGAAAAAATTCTTAACACTCTAAGACGCTATTTTAATGCCATTAGAACTAAAGAAAATAAAATAACCAATTACGAAAATTATTTATTTGGGTCAATGAAAAATATGTTTGCTGAATACTGGAATAATCAAGCGCTCAAACAAAGATTAAACTCAAACGAAACAAATAAAGAGAACCTAAATATGGATGATTCTGTTTGGTCTAATTCTAATTATGAGAATGAAACCAGTCAAAATGGTTTAGCTCGTCTTGAAAGAATTAAACTTGAAGCTCTAGCGAAAATCAATTCTAAAGCAACATGATTCAGGGTACTATTTTAATAAAAAAAGTGAAAATCAATAATGTTTTTCATTTTTTTATACTTTTTCAATTGGAGTAAAGGCTTCAATAACTTTTCCAATGATTCGAGTAATTTCATCTCTTGGAAGAAGAATATCAGGAAATAGTCGATTGCCTTCAAAATCTATATCATCATTCAAAGAGACAAGTCTAATATAATCATCTTCCACATAAACAGAACCGACTAACTCAACCAAAAAGTTTTTTACAAGAAAGTTCAAAAAACAAAAAATGGGAAGAGTACGAAAAAGAAATTGAGAAACAACAAGCTGAATATGAACAAGTGATTTATTCAGTAGCAATGGAACAAGCACTCAAAGAAGCAATTAAAATAGCAGGAAAGAAGAAAGGTAAACTTCAAGGCGGAGCAAAGGCTGTTATAAGAGAAGCCTTAATAGAGCATTTCAAGAAGAATAAAGATTACTTTAACTAAAGTTATAGTTATAGTTTTAGTTACAACTATAATTACAATTATAGTTTTATGTTAGAGAGGAGTCAACTCAATGAATAAACGCCATCAGAAAGCTTTTAAAAGGCCTTAAAAGGCAAAATATGAGCTTATAGGACTATTCAAGCATTAAATAGAGTTTTTTCAAAACTCAAATAAAAAAGTCCGGTCTGAAATTTTAAAGCCCAAAAATTTCAGATCCGACTTTTTTATTGTTTACTCATCAGATTTTTCAACGGACTAAATTTCAAAGTCATCATCACGTGCTTTATGTTTTGGACTTTGATTTTTTTGATAGGCTTCTAAACGTTGTTCTGATTTTTGATAATATTGAATGTTGGACTAATGTCAAATATTTAGACACAAAATGAGCTATATTTTCTTAAAATAATTTTCTTCTTTCTGATTTACAGTTAAACCATTGTTGGCGGAATGAGGATTATAATTGTTATAAAATTGTTCGATGTATTCAAAGCAAGAGAGTTGAACTTCTTGAATGGAGTGATAAGTTCTGCGATTAATTTCTCGTTGTTTAAGATACTTGAAAAAGACCTCAGTGACGGCATTATCATAAGGATATCCAGGCTTGGAGTAAGAAGCAAGCAATTGATGCTCATCTAATAACTTTCTAAAGGAAGCTGATTTAAATTGGCTTCCTTGATCCGAATGAAAAATAATTGGTTCCTTAGGTTTCCTCTTATTTATAGCTATTTCTAAGGTATCACAGGCGAGTTTGGCATCAATCCTATCACTTACTTTCCACGCAATACATTTCCTTGAGTAGAGGTCAAGAATAGCACAGAGATAAACATGTCGCTTAGGTCCTATAGAGATATAAGTGAAATCTGTTGTCCAAACTTGATTTGGGGAGTTCGGGTTAAATTCTTGTTTAAGCAGATTATCAGAAGAAAATACAGGAGATTTATTTGATTTAAAACGAGGTTTGATGGTTGACATTTTAGGGAGTGTCATAGACTTGAGAAGTCTTAAGATACGGCCTTCAGAAATATTAACGCCATAATCACGCAGAAGAATGATTTTAAAAGCTCTCGTTCCAATTCTTTTCTTGGCTTTCATATAAATCTCAAGGAGTAATTTTCTCAAGCGTTGATTTTCTACTTCACGCTTCGAAGGCCTCTTGTTTATGAAGTTATAGTAGGTGGAACGATTGACATGTAAAACACGACAGAGCATAACTGTCGTGTGTTCAAATCGGAGTCTATAGATGGCTTTCAATCTTACTTGGAGTTTTGCATGAATATGGCACTCGCTTTTTTTAAGATCAGATTTTCTTCCTCTAGTTGGGCATTCCTTTTTTGTAATTCTTGAATCTGTTTAGCAGTCAACACCGTATTATCTTCAAGACGCACTTGAGAGTACTGCTTAATCCATTTTGCAAGTGCAGAAGAAGATACCCCATAATCTTTACAGAGTTCAGTTTGTGTTTTACCAGTTTGATAGAGATTAACGAGCGATTGTTTGAAATCCTCGTCGTAACGTTTAAAACCTGACATAAAAGTCCTTTCATTTTTGTGTCTTAATAGACAGATTATAACACACAATTTTCTGTCCACTTTTATAGTATAGCTCCAGTACAGCCTCTTCCACGATTAAGAACATGGAGACCATTCGAGGAATATATAAAAAGAACCGAAGAAATGGAACGCTCTTCGGCTTTTCGGTGTCTACTGAAATCAAGCTATTAAGGGTATCTCTGCTTAAAAGAAGTGAAGAATTCAACTCAAGAATCTGATTTTTTAAACTTCGCAACAGAACCATTGGAATAATCACAATTAAAAGCTGGTAAGAGCTGTTCAAAAGATAGTTTTTTAATACTTTCAATCTTTAAATTCCTTATCCACAGCCTTTAAAGCTGCATTAAAGACTTGGTCCATATCATAATATTGATAATTTCCCAAACGGCCACCGAAAATCACTGTTTTTTCACAATCTGCTAATTTACGATATTTCTTAAAAAGTTCTGAGTTTTTAGTGTCATTGACAGGATAATAGGCTTCTTTTGTAGGATCCCAATCTTGAGGATATTCTTTAGTGATGATTGTTTTATTATCATCGCCTTTTTTGTCAAAATGACGCCATTCCATCACTCGAGTGAACGGAGTTTCAGCATCTGTATAATTAATAACGGCATTTCCTTGCTTGTTATCCGTTTCAAAAGTTTCTGATTCAAAACGAACTGAGCGATACTCTAATTCTCCAAATTCATAGTCGAAATATTGGTCAATCATTCCTGTATAAACAATTTTAGGGAATTCCGCTAAATAATCCTCTTTATTTGAGAAAAAATCAGTATTTACTTGAACATCAATCAAATCAGAATCCAGCATCTTATCAAAAATTGCTGTGTATCCATCTACTGGAACTCCTTGATATCGATGGTTGAAATAGTTATTATCAAAAGTATAACGAACTGGCAAACGACGGATAATAAAACTTGGAAGTTCTGTTGCTTTACGCCCCCATTGTTTTTCTGTATATCCTTTAATCAATTTTGTATAAATATCAGTACCAATTAAAGAAATCGCTTGTTCTTCAAGGTTTTTTGGAATACCTGAACGACCTGCAGCAACTTTTTGCTCCTCAATTTTTGCCGCTGCTTCTTCTGGAGTTTTCACTCCCCACATTTGATAAAAAGTATTCATATTGAATGGAAGATTATAGAGTTCACCTTTATAATTAGCTACTACTTGGTTAATATAGCCATTGAACTCTGTAAATTGATTAACATAATCCCAAACTTCTTTATTGTCTGTATGGAAAATGTGTGCTCCAAAGTCATGGACATTGATACCATGTTCTTTATGAGTGTACATGTTTCCACCAACATGTGCACGTCGCTCAATAATCAAGCTACGTTTACCACGCTTAGCTGCTTCATGAGCAAAAATTGCACCGTAAGGTCCTGCTCCAACAATTAAATAGTCATAGTTATTAGTATTATATTTCATTATTTATTCTCCTCAAGAATGTTTTCAGCTTTTTTTAAGGCCTCACTCAAAAAGTAGCTGAGCGAATTTTATTTCCCATTTTTCGAACATTAGTTATCATCTTATTATAATCTTCCTCTGAAATTTCCGCAATCTTTTTCAGGCAAATCTAATAAGCTGTTAACAGCGAATCCTAAATTGTTTTCCAAAACGAATTCAGCCAAAACAGCCTCTTTCCAAACAATCACAGGAAACCCTGCTGCTAAATATAGAGAGGTTTTATGAGGGGGTTCTGTTGCGAAGTTTGAAAATCAAACGCACCCTTTCTGAACTCCAAATATCTTAGGCTACTATTCCCATTAATACCTTGATTTCAGTAGACACTAAAAAGCCGAAGAGCGTTCCATTTTTTCGGTTCTTTTTATATATTCCTCGAATGGTCTCCATGCCCTTAATCGTGGAAGAGGCTGTCCGGAGACTTCGATAAAATTTATTCCGTCGCTTAATTGGCCTATGATCTTGTTCTATTAAATTGTTCAGATACTTCACAGTTCGATGCTCTGTCTTAGTATATAAACCCACACTCTGTAACTTCCTAAAGGCGGAGCCAAGAGAAGGTGCTTTATCGGTCACAATTGCTTTGGGCTCACCAAACTGTTTATGGAGTCATTTTAAGAAAGCATAGGCTGCTTGTGTGTCCCGTTTTTTACGTAACCAAATATCCAAGGTTAAACCATCTGCATCGATGGCTCGATACAAATAATGCCATTTTCCTTTAATTTTGATGTACGTTTCATCCATTTTCCATGAATAAAAGGATTTTTTATTTTTCTTCTTCCAAATTTGATAGAGTCGTTTGCCATATTCTTGCACCCAACGATAAATCGTCGTATGAGAAACGTTAATGCCACGATCATATAAGATTTCTTGAACTTCACGATAGCTAAGGTTATAACGAAGATAGTAGCCCACGGCTACAATAATCACATCCTGCTGAAATTGCTTTCCTTTAAAATGATTCATCGTCATTCCTCCTGCTATCTTTTTCTATTATTCTACCTTATTTGATAGTAGATTTAAAACTTTGCAACAGAACCCGTTGGGCAATGGCTTGGTAAGACTGTTTTAAAGTGAGCCCAACTAGTAGGCATTTAAGGTAAGATGATGATATAGGCTCATAGTCTGAGTCCTCCTTGTAAGTATGTTGTGGTGACTATATTTTACAAGGACTCAGGCTGTGGGTCTTCTTTTTGATCATTTGTTGCAGTTCAATTGTAAATTCGACACAACAAAAGGACATATCGTCCTGTGCTACAATCAAGTCGGCCAAAACCAATTGAAAGTGAGTGTCAGATTATTCCTAAGACCATCCTACTAAAGCACTGTTCCAAATTAAAGTCCAAAATATTATCGCTTTAGAACCACAATTGAATTTTACAGTTGCAAAGCTGTGGCCTTACCCAATTCTAACAGATCAATCATTAAATGATTGACCGTCAAGTGCTTGTGTTTTTCCAAAAAAGTTTGATAACAATTTAAGATTTGGAATGAGTTAGTGGCTATTGTAATTTTCTTCAAACCCTTGGTTATTGAATGTCACTCTACGTTACTTTTTTGCTAATTAGCAACCCGATATGTTTATTTCTAGTCAAGATAAACAACAAGTTTATTTAATCACTTTTCTTCAGTGAAATTTATACCCTTACAGCCAATCAAAAATCATTCGATAACTAAAACACCGAACACTATCTTTTGATTTTCAGAGAAACCGTTGCTCCAACACTAAAATCACTATAATTAACCACATTAAATATTTTTGACTAGTTTTCAAGCATACAAAAAATTTGATGAATCGTAGATGCAAATCTAATCAACTATCGAATGTACTTATTAATCCCAACTAAAAAAGCATCGGTTAATACTACCTTTAAAGTATATTTAGACTTAGACTTTTTATATGACCTCCAAAGTTTATGATAATCTGATGTTGTCAAATAATCTAAACGATTAGAGAAAAAATCATAGTACCCGTAGCAATTAGACTGTCTTGGGATTATCCCAATAGTCTTCTCCATAAATTCTAAGTTGAATTGTAAATATTCCAATTTTTCATCATATATCTCATTAGAAAATTTTATAGGGTGAAATAAAATAATATCCATCCTACTAGTTAAAGAATAATCAGCACTATCTTTATGAACTCTCCAATTCATTAAACTTTTATGATAATAATAAGCTGAATTGTACAAGAGCCCAGTATTCCATAGTGTAAAATCATGAGGTTGCAGACTAGTCCAAAAAGAATCTGCTTTGTGCAATAGGGATTTCCTAATGGCAAAACTACAGCCGGGTCTATTAACCTTGAGAAAATGTTTCATATCAATTTTTTCTACATCTATATCATAAAATTCTGAACTGCTAATATCAGATAGCTTCTTATTGGAAAAGGGAGTATAATCACAGGCTAACAATTCAATTTTTAAATCAAATAACAATGCTGTACGCATTTCACAGATCTTATTTGGCATCCATATATCATCTTGATCACATAAAAATATAATTTCATTGTGTGCCTTATGCAAAGCTTTCCAAAAGCTTATTTTCCATCCAAGATTTTTTGAATTGATCAAAATTTTCCAATTATTTAAATGGTGTTCCTCAATAAAATAATTAGCTAACATAGCTGTATTATCTGTTGAACAATCATCTTGAATAATAACTTCATCCGGCTTATAACTTTGATTCAGTAGGGAAGATAATTGATCAATTATATATTTTTCCCCATTATATGTCGATAACACAACGGACACTTTTTCTGACATAAAAACCGTTAACCCCTTTCTAATAAATCCAAGTAATATGAAATAAGCTTTGGTATGGAGTTGTCTAAATTATATTCTGTTCTTTTCATGACAACATTTGCATAACTTCTATTATTTTTCATCTGACATAAATGTAAAGCAATTTTACACCATTCAGCAGCTGGTAAATTTAATGATTCTGTCTTAGTAGTCGGCAAAATCTTCAAATCTTGATTTACCGTAGTACTCATCAAAACTGGAAGCCCACTTGCCTGGGCTTCAATTGACGTAATAGGTCCACCTTCATAAAAAGATGGGATAAGTAGTATATCAATCATGGAATAAAAATAGTGAACATTTCGTAAAAAGCCTAAAAACAAAACATCATCTTCTAATCCCATTGTGCTTATTTGTTCTTTTAATGTTCTTTCTAATTCACCATTGCCAATAATTACCAACTTAACATGTTCATTTATAAGTTTTGCTTCCTTTAAAATTTCAAACATTCTAAGATGATTTTTGACAAGAGTAAGACGCCCTATACTTCCCATCAAAAGGTTTCCTTCAAGGTTATATTTTGTTCTCAATAAATTTCTTTCAGCAATTGAAAATTTGAATCTTCCAACTTCTATTCCATTTGGAATAACCTCAAATTTTCTATTTGCAAAAATATATCGGCCAGCATTTATACTACAAGCAATGTAATCTGTTGACAACAAACATATAGCTTTCTTCATATACTTAATAATTATTCTAGGAGCTTTAAAATCGCTACCATTACTGTGAATATGTGCGATGCGTATTTTTGATCCAGCTATCCTAGATGCTATTAGAGGAAAAACATTAGCGAGATCTTCATGGCACTCAACTATGTCAGGATGTAATGCCTTAATAATTTTTATACTTTCAATAACATTTTTTAAAGGATGACTTTTTTTTTCAGGAATTCTGATGCATATACAACCACTATGCTCCAAAGCATCTAATGATTGCGCATCTGGTGTATGTTGATAAACAACATAGGAAGTAATACCTGCACGTTTTATTGCGGGAGTATTATTCTGTAAATACTGTTCAACTCCACCTCCCTTAATTCCGGATATAAAATTCAACAATATTTTACTCATTATTTCTCCTCCTGGGTATTTTTCGAGGCTTAAGCAAATAATAGAGTAATGAAACAAACGACCCAATTAAAGCCCCCAGTATAGCGCCAATAAATATATTTAATTTCTTGTTAGGATAAATAGGGGTATCTTTATTTGAAGCATGAGTCACGATAACAATATTGTTGTTAGTTAACTTCCTAACTCTATATTGTAAAGATTTGGCAACTAAATTTGCTAAATCAGAAGCCCTATGTGAAATATCATCTACTACATTTACTGAAAAAACAGTAGAATTTTCATTATTTGTTATGGATACTTCTTGAGTTAACCGTTTTAATGACAAAGATTCTCCAGACTCCACTTTATAATTTTTCAAAACCAGTCCTAGTACATCTTCACTTTTGACTAAATCTTTATAAGTAATAATTGCTTGGATATTTGCTTGGTAATTATTTAACGAGTTGTCAGAATTCTCATTACTTTGCTGAGCTAATAATTGTACGGAAGAACTATATCTAGGTTTAAAAACGTACTCATTCATTCCAAAAGTTACTAGTATTCCGAATAAAGTTAAAAGTGATATAACTATGCCACTAAATCTAATGAATTTAGATAACTCTTTTGGTTTCATTCTATATTCCATAATTAGTCTCCTGATCATCTATTATTGGCTTGCCCAAATGAAAAATACTAAAAGAAAATAGCATTGGTAGTAATATCAAAAAGAGCCATTCAAAACTTATTATCAAATTAAAAAACAAAATTAAAATCATACCGGAAAAAACAAAACCATAAAATCCATATTTGGAGTGATTTGCTATGCCAAAAGCAAATATAGGAATGGTGTATATCAATTCTAAAAAGATTCCCCCTAATGCTAAAATTTGCATAAACCCACTGCTAAAACCAATATAAAGGTGGCTTTGAAGCGCTGTTCTTGCTGAGCTCATTTTATTTATTAAACTTTCAAAATTACCTATGCCATTTCCAAAAAGTGGATTCTGTAACCAATCTAGAAAAGCAGCATGCACATCGTCCATCCTAACACTGAACGATTCTCCCGTAGTGATTTTTTGCAAAGCTATTAACCATAACAAGTAGATAACTATTATTAATATCAAAGGTCCTATTAAAAATTGTATTTTTTTATTAAATTTAGTATTCTCTAAAAAGACAACCAATGCTGATCCCAGCAATATTATTACAGATGTACTTGTCATAGTAGAAATCATGGATAAAATTAAAAGAATATTACTTCTTGCACTTTTTTTTTGTATAAAAACCCTAAAACCATAGCAAAGTGATAAAGTAAAAGCAAACATGGGACTTTCTGTGTAAATTCCTGAGTTTCTAACAGTATCGATGGATCCGAAATTAATAGGCTGTGTTTCAAAATAAACACCATAGTATGAAGGTATCTGTCTCTTGGGCCCCCAGTCAGTTGTAACAGTTCCAGTAGGACTAATCACCTTAAACACTGAACATAAAAGCCAAAAAAACATACTAATAATTGCAACTATATAAATAATTTTACAAATTTTATCTAGTAAAGACCATGGATTGTTAATTAAGAAACACATTTCAAAATAGAATAACATTAATGGAAGTAAAAATAATTGTAGAACAAACAAACTTCCGATAGGATACATTCTATTATTCATAAAAATAAATGGAAAAACAAAAAAAATATAATACGATACTATTATCAATAGAAGTTTAGCAGAAATTTTATGATCAGCTGTTAAGTAGAGAAAGGAAGTCACTATTAATAGCAACAATATCATTATAGTGAACACATTTAGTATATTGCTTACATATGAATCAAAATGTGAATATACACTGGCAAATTCTATAACAATAATAATTGATAACAAATATTCCATAAAATTAATTGCGTTTTTATAAATTATCATCTCATAATCACATCATTTCTTTGGTAAGAATTGACTATTAATGCCAGAAATACTATTTTTCCCATCATGAAATGCTTTATGATACATAATCATTGTTTTAAAAATATATGGGTGATAATATCTATATTTCACTAAGGGAGTCACAATCTTTTTGATTTCCAAGAAAAATAAAAAGAATTTGTAAATACTAGGATGCTTAGAATGCTTTTTGTTCATTAAAATACTGTTTCTCAGTCCGTAATAGTATTTCCAATTAGGAATATACCCCTGATACTTATTGTTAGAATCTTTTTTGGTATCATGATATACAATAGCTGCAGAGATATTAAGTATTGGCGTATATTTATTGACACGTAGAGAATATTCAGTATCGTCACACCAAATAAAGTATTCCCTTTCTGGCAATCCAACTTTATCTACAATATGTTTGTTAATAACAACACCAACAAATGAGAATGCTTGCAAGTAAAAATTCTGTTGATAACATTCAATTGGTATATTATTTTGATGAATAAATATTTTTTCTCTTGTTTGTCTTCTATGATCTAACTGAATCTCACCAGTTGGATATCTCACAGATCCTGTGAAACAAAAGACATCATTATTCTTTTGAGAGGCTAGAGCTATATTTTTAAAGAATTCTTTATCATAAATAACATCATCATCAGCTAACGCTATCCAATCTACATTAAACCTCTTTGCTAACGCTATCCCTTCATAAAAGCCACCAGCTCCACCGCAATTTTTATTCATTTTTTTATATACTATCTTAGAATTATCACGTGCCAATGCGGTCATATAATCATGCGTATTATCCGATGAATCATTATCAACAACTATGATTTTTGAAGGTTTTACTGTTTGTAGAAGTAAACTGTTTACTTCTCTTTTTAATTTTTCAGCTCTATTATAAGTAACAATCACTGCCAAGTATTTAAACATTTTATTTTTCCTTTCTAAAACATACTAACTAGTTAACATAGATGCTTGATAACAGGCACTGTAAAGCCGAGCAGCATACTCAAGTGTATAGTTGTTAATGACATCATCATGTGCCTGCAAAGTGCATCTATCATAATTACTATTGGATGTATTAATGGCTTTTACATATTCTTCTATAGTACTACATGTATATCCATTGAATCCATTAGTGATTACACATTTATTTTCTGGGATGTTTGACACTACGCATAGTTTTTTCATATACATCGATTCCAGCAATGAAATAGATAAGCCTTCCCACTTAGATGTTAATAAAAATATATCCGCTTTATTTGCTATCTCTAACGCATCATTCTTGGGTAACCAATTAATTATTTTAATATTAGGTGCTGTTAGTTCATGCTTAAGCTCCCCACTGCCAATCCAATAAAATTCTGAATCCGGTAGCTTCAAAGCTATATCATTAAAAGTTTTAGGATCTTTCTGATTTGTAATTCGTCCTAAAGTGTATATTTTCCTAGTTTTATTCTGATTATCTATTGGCATTGTATGAATGTCATTAATATCTATTCCATTATCTATTGCGAGAGAATTTTTAGAAAACTTTAACGATATATCATACTCACCTCTACTACAGGCAATCGTTGTGGCCCCCATTTTAGACAGTACATACTCAATAAAGTAGTATATTTTTCTTTTTAAGGGACTAATATTACTTATTAGAAAACTGTAGCCATGTGGTGTGTAAAAGACCGGCACCTTGTAGTTGAAAAAAGCCAGCCTTCCAAGTGCTCCTGCTTTTGATGAATGCAAGTGTATAATATCTGGTTTAATACAATGTTCTATTTTTTTTATTTTTATTAGTGATCGTAAGTCATTAAATAAATTCAGCTTTCGAGTGAAACTATTCAATTGAATCAAATTAATATTTTTATTAAAATACTCTTTATAATTGGCAGGTGTTTCCTCTCTAGTATTATATATAATAAAGATTTCATAGTTATTGCTTAATCTATTTGCCAAACTGTAAATGTAAGTAAACACCCCCCCACCCATAGATTCTACTACAAATAATATTTTTGGTTTCATTTCATTGTCTCCTTGGGTTCTGTTGCGAAGTTTGAAAATCAAACGAGCCCTCTCTGAACTCAGAATATCTTAGGCTGGTATTCCCATTAATACCTTGATTTCAGTAGACACCGAAAATTCGAAGAGCGTTCCATTTCTTCGGTTCTTTTTATATATTCCTCGAAGGGTCTCCATGCCCTTAATCGTGGAAGAGGCTGTACGGAGACTTTGATAAAATTTATTCCGTCGTTTAATAGGTCGATGGTCTTGTTCTATTAAATTGTTAAGATACTTCACAGTTCGGTGCTCTGTCTTAGTATATAAACCCACACTCTGTAACTTTCTAAAGGCGGAGCCAAGAGAAGGTGCTTTATCGGTCACAATTGATTTTCCATTTATAAAATCTCCTTTATATTTAATAACAACAGTATACTCGAAATAATTTGAAAATACAACTTTTTTTAGAATTTTATAAATACATTTTTTTACTTAATATCCTTGTCCAAAAAGCGCTGCAATCATTCTAATAACATAATTCCAAAAAGATGTGATAATTGTAGCTGTGGGTTATTATTTGCGTTACAATCTAAGCTATCGTGAAGTTCAGGATTTGTTATATGATCGTGGAATAAATGTTTGTCATACTACGATTTATTGTTGGGTGCAAGAATATGGCAAACTACTCTATCAAAACGGCTTTTATCAAGGGACAGAACATCGTACCATTAAATACCTGAATAATTTGATTGAACAAGACCATCGTCCAGTAAAGAGACGCAATAAATTCTATCGAAGTTTACGCACTGCCTCACCCACGATTAAGGGCATGGAAGCCATCCGAGGATTATATAAGAAAACCCGAAAAGAAGGCACTCTCTTCGGGTTTTCGGTCTGTACTGAAATCAAGGTATTATTGGGAATCCCAGCTTAAATCATAGATACCGTAAGGGATTTTATTCTTTATTTAAAACTTTGCAACAGAACCATCCTGTATATATTTATTATCGTAGTTCTTTTTAATATACAAGTTAAAAAGAAAGTGCAATTATACTTATAAGCTAAAAATAACTTGTATATGTGATACTATGTGTTATAATAGAGTTAAAGAAAAAAGAGCTTGCTAGTAACAAGCTCCATAGAGACCGTTTAAGACGGTTGACAAGTAACTTATCTAAAAATAGAATCGCACTCGGTCAAAAGTTTGATGTGCACCCCAAAAGTTAGACTTTTTATCCAAGTAGAAATACTTGGATTTTTTTAATTGTTTTGGTAATTCAAGCGAAATTGAATTGGACTCATCCAGTTCAATTTTTGTTTGATTCGTTTTGTATTATAGTACCTAATCCAGCTTACAATAACCTGCTCAAGTTCTTCGAAAGACGAGAAGATATGTCCATAATAAATTTCTTGTTTAAGTAGCCCAAAGAAATTCTCCATGACTGAATTATCATGACAGTTTCCTTTACGGCTCATAGACTGAAAAATTCGATGAGATCTTAATTTAGAAACATAGTCTCTCATTTGGTATCCCCATCCTTGATCTGAGTGGAAAGTACGTCGATAAGGACAATCAGATGTCACAGCTACGGCTTTATTTAGAGCAGTCTCAATTGATTGATAAGAGGGGTGTTTAGAGATATGATAGCTGATCACCTCGCTATTAAATAAATCAATGTAAGGATTGAGATAACATTTTTTCTGAATCCCTTCTTGATAATATTTGAATTCAGTCGTATCTGTTGTGATTTTTTGATGAGGAATGGAAGTTCTGAATCGTCTGTGCAATTTGTTTTTAGCTACCATCCCTACTTTTCCTTTATAAGAATTATATTTACGTGATTTGTGCCAATAAGACGTTACACGAAGCCCTAGCTTCTTCATTAAGCGCTGGACCTTCTTGTGGTTGACGTGATAGCCACGTTGCTTAAGTAATTCACTCATTGGACGGTAACCTGCATTGGCATGTTCTTGACGTATTTTAATCATTTCTTTTTCGATAAGCTCATCTTTGTTTACCCGTTCAAAACAGTTGACCCAATAATAATAAGTGGCTTTAGGGAATCCTGTAACTTTCAAGATTTCTTTGAGTTTGAAGGTTTTACGGAGACTGTAGATGAGTCTTGATTTTTGTTCATTAGAGCATTTTTCTCCAATCTCCGAAGTCCTTTTAAATAAGCTACCTCAATTTGCGCATAACGTAATTCTTGTTCAAGTTCTTTAATTCGTTGAGAATCATTTGGGTTCTGAGTCATAGACGATGCAATGCTTTCTAGTTTTTTACGCCGTCCTCTCTTTTTGCTTATTGGGACTTCTCCATAAATTTTGAAATGATTAACCCAGCTTGCAAGTAAGGTAAAATTAGTAATTTCGAATTTTCTTGCCACAGCTTCATACGTTAAATCAGTTGTTAAATAACATTGTACCGCATTTTCTTTCAACTCCATAGAATAATTTTTATTGACTTTGGCGTGAGCTGTAGGAAGTCCCTCTGCTCGATAATTGCGAATCCAGCGTCTAACCTGACTAGATGAACCTACATTGTGCAGTTTAGCAAGATAGGTAGAGCCTCCCTTGCCAGATAAATAATCTTGAATAACGCGTTGTTTTAATTCTATGGAATATTTGACCATAAGAAAAGACCTCCGAAATATAGATTTGAAAAGTCTATATTTTGGGGGTCACTACAGTTAGCGGTTCTATTTTTTTATGCTCTTTACAATCACAATAATGAGATTGAGCAACATAACAATGAAACTTGCAAATGCAATCATCAAGGTTAAGCTGTCTGAGACACTCAAAAATTTTTGCCTTTCTAGTTTGATAGGGAAATACCTATACTCATAGGCATCACCCCTCTTTCTATACTTAGCCAACCGCTATAAACTTTCTCTTTAAATATTATAACAAAAAGAAGAAATGGTATCTATAGATATATAGTGAAATAACTTTCCATAATAGTTTGGTTTTTCGGAAAGTTAATATAAGTTATGCATGACCTCATACTGATATGTGTACAGTTGTATGTCAATTGTTATTATCACTTTTAGTGAACATAAAATTTAAAAGATATTTCTCTAATTTCTAAAAAATAAAAACAATTATTAACGCTTTTCTTTTTTATGTCTAATTATTTGATAATAGTCCATACGTTTGTTACTCTAAAAACTAGACTTAACGTCAATCTGTATTTGGGTCAATATCTTGGACAAATTTTAACAGAACCGACAGGAGATATATCTCGATACCATTCGAGATACACCTCCTGTCTATTTTTATGCTACTTTTGGGTTAGCTCAACTCAACCGCCTTTTAATCTCCCAACAACAATAATACCCTATCAAACAACCCAAAAAATTCAAGATAATATCACTAATGGCAAATGTGCCCAAATAAAAGATAAATTGAATGGTTTCAATTCCTAAAAGTGTGACCAAACTGACAATGACAAACTGTTTGAAATCAGTATTGATACAGTAAAGGCCACCTAAAGGAATGAAGTAGATAATATTTAGCACTGCCTCTTGAATCGTTCTGGTATCCGCTTTTATAAAGTCAAAAGGATTCAGTGATATCGCCTGAAAATCCGTTGTTTTAGTAAAAAGAACCATGAATAACAGTAATAAATACACACTGAAAGCAAGATAGAGATAAATAACTGAAAAATGTTTGAGGTGATACTGGATACCAAACAACCAGATAATCAGCGTTAATAAGAGTATTAAAGTTAATGCGGTATAGTCAAAGTGGTTAATCAACCTAGCCAGGCTTTGATAGCGAGTGAGAACGGGCATAATCAGCCAAGTAATCGTCGCATAACTCAGGATAAATGTGACCAATAAACTGCTGAGGTAGATCATATATTTTCGCAACTGTTTCTAACTCCTTTTCTTGATGAGATTAACCCTATTTGGTTCTGTTGCGAAGTTTGAAAATCAAACGCGCTCTCTCTGAACTCCAAATATCTTAGGCTGGTATTCCCATTAATACCTTGATTTCAGTAGACACCGAAAAGCCTAAGAGCGTTCCATTTCTTCGGTTCTTTTTATATATTCCTCGAAGGGTCTCCATGCCCTTAATCGTGGAAGAGGCTGTACGGAGACTTTGATAAAATTTATTCCGTCGTTTAATAGATCGATGGTCTTGTTCTATTAAATTGTTAAGATACTTCACAGTTCGGTGCTCTGTCTTAGTATATAAACCCACACTCTGTAACCTTCTAAAGGCGGAGCCAAGAGAAGGTGCTTTATCGGTCACAATTGCTTTCGGCTCACCAAACTGTTTATGGAGTCGTTTTAAGAAAGCATAGGCTGCTTGCGTATCCCGTTTCTTTCGTAACCAGATATCTAAGGTTAAGCCGTCCGCATCAATTGCACGATAGAGATAATGCCACGATCATATAACATCTCTTGAACATCACGATAACTCAAATTATAGCGAAGATAATACCCAACAGAGATAATAATCACGTCTTTTTTGAATTGTTTGCCCTTAAAATGATTCACCTGTTGTCCTCGCATTCTTTTTTATTACATTTTACAATAAATCAGGTGTTATGGGGAACTTTGCAACAGAACCTAGAAAGCTATTCAAGATATGATTACTAGCTTGTGAGCCCTTATTCTTGAAAGAGTAGGAAAGATATTACTTCTGAAACAATGTCTATTTTAGTCAATTATAATTCTCTGCATGCCAAAAATAGGTCAAAACTTAACAGTTTTGAGCTCTTTTTGTGTATACTCTAAATAAAGACATTTTAGCAGCTCATAACTAAGGGTTATAAGTGAAGGGAGAATTATGAAATTTGGATACGCTCGAGTGAGTACAACAGATCAAAAATTAGAAAGTCAAATTGAAAATTTAAAAGCTGCAGGAGCAGAAAAAATTTATCAAGAAAAATTTACTGGAACAACAACGGAGAGGCCAGAATTTCAAAAATTACTTAATCACTTAAAAAAAGACGATATGCTTATTGTGACAAAGTTGGACCGATTTGCAAGAAATACTCGAGAAGCGTTAGAAATCATTCAGCATTTATTTCAGAATGATATAAAAGTGCATATCCTAAATATGGGGATTATTGATAACACTCCAACAGGTCAGCTTATATTTACTATTTTTAGTGCCTTTGCTCAATTCGAACGAGATATGATTATCAATCGTACCAGCGAAGGAAAAAAGTATGCCAGGGACAATGATCCATCATTTAAAGAAGGACGTCCTCAAAAGTTTACTGAAGAACAAATTGCTTTTGCTTTGGAGCTGAAGAAGCAGGGAATGACATATAAAATGATCGAACGAAAAACGGGTATAAGTATTGCGACTCAGAAAAGAAGATTTAAAAGTTTAAATATATCTACTCACTAAAATTATTAATCTAAAGTATTATATACTTTGGTATAATGAGAAGTAAGTTTATTAATAATGTTGAAAAAAAGGAATAAGGTATGAAACCAAAAAAATTTAGAATTGTTAATTTTAAGTCGATCATTGATAGTGGTGAGTGTTATTTTGAACCCGGTTATACAGTTTTAGCTGGAAAAAATGAAAGTGGAAAATCAACAATATTAGAAGCATTAGAACTATTTGATGAAGAAAAAGTATTATCCAAATCTACTTCTCCAATTGGAACAAAAAAAGAAAGTGAGCTCTTCATAACTTTTGAGGTTTCAAAAGAAGAAATTGAGCAGGAACTTGGGGAGATTTATTCAAAAAATATGTCGATTTCAAACAGTGAATTAATCACTATTAAAAAAGATATGTCAGGATATACTATTGAGGATGGCATTAAACTTCCTGAAAAGACTAAAAAAATAGAAACTGAAGAAATAAAAGCACTTGAAAATAATATTATAAAAATTATCAATGAATCTGACTTAAAGGATGCAACAAAAGAACATATTTTAAATCAAGGTTTAACCTTTGCGGACTATGAATATGATATCCCAAAATGGCTCGAAAATCCAACTAATGCAAATATATACGGTAATACATATAGTTTGAATGAACCTAGTATTAATACCTTTTCTATGATTTTAAAACATATTGAAGAGTTTCGTAATACAGAATTTAGTGAGAATAAATTTTTAAAAACTTTAATCAAGCGTAATATGCCTTATTTTGTTAAATTTGATAGTTTTGATGATGTATTCCCAGATAGTGTATCTATAGATACCATAAAAACAAACCCTGTGATTCAAGATTTAGAGGAGGTTAGTGACTTTAGAATCGATGAAATAATATCTGATGATTCGCAAATACAGGCAAATCACGAAAATCAGGTGAATACTAATTTCTCTAAAGTTTTTGAAGATTACTGGACACAAGATGACATTAAATTAGTTGTGCGAAAAGATGGTGATAAAATAAACTTTTGGATTGAAGAAAATCACAAATTATTCAAACCATCTCAAAGATCAAAAGGTCAACAGTGGTATCTCAGTTTTTATATAAAAGTAGTGGCAAAAATGCAAGAAACTACGCCCAATGTTATTTTGATTGATGAACCAGGATTATACTTGCATGCAAAAGCTCAAAAAGATTTACTAAAAGTCTTAGAGAGACAGTTTTCTAGTAATGTGTTAGTTTTTTCTACACACTCTCCATACTTAATAGAAGAAAATAGGCTTAATAATATAAGGTTAGTAGAAAAAATTGAAGGCTCAACTACTATTGTGAGTAAACCCTGGGCAAAGATAGAAGACAAAGAAACTTTAACTCCCATATTAACAGCTATAGGACTTGGACTTGGTGACTCAATATCCGATAGATTTAAAAATAATATTATCTGTGAAGGGATGGAGGAAGTTTTATACTTACAAGCTTTTCAGCTGTTGAGTGATATTGATAAAGACATAAATTTTATAAACGGTAATGGGGCAGCAAAATTAGAATTTTTTGGAAGAATTTTGGAAGCCTGGGAGCTGAATGTTAAGTATCTCTTTGATAACGATACAGCTGGGAAAAGAGCAGGAAATAAAGTTTTACGTGATAATCCATCAGCATTAGTTCATTATGTAAGTGATGTCTCAGGAGAATCTACAGTAGACCTAATTAGTGTGGAGGATTTTAAAAATATTATACTTGAAGATAATAGTATAAATGTAATTAAGAATTCTGATTACATAAAAAATGAGAGATTAGATAAAGTAATCTTAGCAAGAAAATTCTTAAATCATGTAAAAGGGGGAAATATTGAGGTTTCCCCAAAAAGCAGCGATAAAATTAAAATCTTAATGGATAAATTATATTCCTAATTTCTCTCAGTACACAATTTGATGTATATCAGAAAATTTAGTCTTTTTCGAAAAGTTGTTTCAAGCGAAAATCCTATGGTTGAGCCATTCACACATTATGAGTAATAAAAAAGGGCTAAAAGCCGCCGATATATTGATTTTTAGGGAACTATCCGCCCCAAGCTTTATTTGATAATAATTGATAAAATTTGACAAGTTTTGATAACTTTTGATAAAATAAAGGTAAAGAAAAAAGAGCTTGCTACTAACAAGCTCCATAGAGACCGTTTAAGACGGTTGACTTCGTTAAAATCTTTAAAATAGACCTTACTTCGTCAAAAGTTTAGCGGGTCTATTTTTTTATGCTTTTTACTATTGTTATTACAAGAGTAATCAGTGCAAGTACAAACATGCCAAAAAGAAGCATGAGTGAGATTGCATTGTAAACGCTCAAAAAATATAGCCTTTCTAGTTTGATAGGGTGTAACCCATTAACATGGCATCACCCCTCTTTCTTTACTCAGCCAACCGCTATAAACTTTCTCTGATATCATTATAACAAAAAAGGCATGTACAAGCTATAAAAACTTGTACATGCCTTTTATTTTAGAATGGTAGATCATCATCTTGAATGTTCATTGGTTCTGAGTTCGCAAATGGATCATGGCTATCTGCAGGGGAACTTTGTTTTTGATTATTTTGGGTTGCTGAAGGTGGTGGAGTGGGTACATTTCCTCTTTCCTGACGACTTTCGAGCATTTGGAAACTGTCTGCCACAACTTCAGTCACATATACACGTTGTCCTTGTTGGTTTTCGTAGTTACGTGTTTGAATACGGCCAGTAATGCCAATCAAAGCGCCTTTTTTAGCCCAGTTGGCTAAGTTTTCGGCTTGTTGACGCCAGATGACACAATTAATTAAATCAGCCTCACGATCTCCGTTTGCATTTTTAAATTGACGGTTTACAGCTAGGGAAAAAGTAGTTACTGCTTGATTTTGGGGTGTATATCTAAGTTCAGGATCACGTGTAAGGCGGCCCACTAAAGGGTTCTGTTGCAAAGTTCCCCATAACAACTGATTTATTGTAAAATGTAATAAAAAAGAGTGCGAGGACAACAGATGAATCATTTTAAGGGCAAACAATTCCAAAAAGACGTGATTATTATCTCTGTTGGGTATTATCTTCGCTATAATTTGAGTTATCGTGATGTTCAAGAAATCTTATATGATTGTGGCATTAACGTTTCTCATACGGCGATTTATCGTTGAGTGCAAGAATATGGCAAACTACTCTATCAAATTTGGAAAAAGAAAGATAAAAAATCCTTTTATTCATGGAAAATGGATGAAACGTACATCAAAATTAAAGGAAAATGGCATTATTTGTATCGAGCCATCGATGCAGATGGTTTAACCTTGGATATTTGGTTACGTAAAAAACGGGACACACAAGCAGCCTATGCTTTCTTAAAACGACTCCATAAACAGTTTGGTGAACCGAAAGCAATTGTGACCGATAAAGCACCTTCTCTTGGCTCCGCCTTTAGAAAGTTACAGAGTGTGGGTTTATATACTAAGACAGGGCACCGAACTGTGAAGTATCTTAACAATTTAATAGAACAAGACCATCGACCTATTAAACGACGGAATAAATTTTATCAAAGTCTCCGTACAGCCTCTTCCACGATTAAGGGCATGGAGACCCTTCGAGGAATATATAAAAAGAACCGAAGAAATGGAACGCTCTTCGGCTTTTCGGTGTCTACTGAAATCAAGGTATTAATGGGAATAACAGCCTAAGATATTTGGAGTTCACAGAGGGCGCATTTGATTTTCAAACTTCGCAACAGAACCTAAGAATAAAATCAACTGCATTTTTTTAGTTTAATTTAAGTTAACGATTCACTTTTAATCTCTCTTTTGTTATACTTGTCTTGTGCAATAGTCACAAGAAAGAGAGGGAATTTATGAAAAAATTAAAAATTGGAACCCTCATGTCACTAGTAACTGCTTTGGTTTTATTGACAGGAGTTTCTGCTAGTGCTGATGAATTTACAAACGTTGGAAGCCTTTATGACAAAGCAGTAAGCGAAAACATTATTGACCCAAATCTTTATCCAAAAACGAACTGGGAAAAAGATGAACGATCAACTATGAGACCCTCTTACGAACAATATAAAAAATATGATTCATCAATTAATTATGAATCATGGTTGAAGACAAACAATTATGGGGTTATGTCTGATACAAAGCTACCAATCTTGCAAACAAAAGAGGAAGCTCCTTCAACAAATAGTATGCTACGTTCATCACAAGATAATATCAACGCCTTCTGCAGAGAGACAAGGGCTGGTGATATTTTGATCGTAGGAGGGAACTTTCCTACAGGAGTAATTGGTCATGCAGCAATCCTAAATGCAGACGGTTATGTTTTAGAAATGCCTGGAGGACCTAATTGGTTTTGGGGAATCTCAGATAATAATCGCCAACTCCCAAAAAGACAATGGATAACAAATCATATTAAAGAATGGACATCTGTTTACAGAATAAGAAATACTGGTTTAGCTCGTCAAGTCGCTAGATATGCAGATACTCACTTTTATAATACATACGGTGGTGCAACAAAAAACATCCACATTAATTATTTAGTTAGATCTAATCTTAAGGTAACAAATCCAAACTACTGTTCTAAATTAGTTTGGCAAGCTTATTATTTCGGCTCAGGTAATTTACCAGTTATGTACGGAATAAGCGATTCAGTTGTTGCTCCGACTGGTTTACCAGCTTTGTTTACTCCAGCATATGCTCCCTATCAGGTAGGAAGGTACTAATACTTTGAAAATAAGAAGAATACTTCCTGCTTTATTAGTCGTATGGCTTTGGGTATCCTCACCCTCTTTTAGTCATATTAAATTTATGAATGCTTCTCTACGATTTGTTTCTGATGTACTAAGCAAAATAATACCAATTGACTGGCTTGTACCAGTTCTTTTGCTACTAGGAATCCCAACTTTATCTTTTATATTTTATCTTTATTTATATATCAAGGAAAAGAATAATGATCTGAGTATGCTATATCTTATTTTAGCAACTTTGAGTTTTTTAAGCCTTATGGTTTTTGCCCTCATTACTTCAATTGGGTTAAGCTATCTTTTATAACTCACTTGGCTCATAATTCTTTTTTATTTTGGAATCTATGAGACTATTTTTAATCATGTTTGCAGAAGAAAAAGAAATAACAGTAAATAGAATTAATAGTAATAATTTAGTAACTCTATTCATTAGAACTCCTTACCAAGCTTGATACCAACCTGACAAATTACCATAATTATAGCACAGACTATTCGAATACCAAAAAATCCCTAAGAAATCTTTCTTAAGAATTTTAATAATCTACATTTTTATTGTTTACTAATTGGTACCCAAAGCTCCATTTCATAATTGGGATCATGAATATCATTTTCGGTATATACTTCAAAATCTGGTAAACCTGAATGTTTGTAACCATTTTCTGGGAAAAATTCTTCAAGCAGATATTTCCATGCCTGATGAATAGAATCAGGGACTGATCCCTTAACTGGAACTACTGCATACTCAGATTCTTTGACTTCTAAGATATCAAGTCCTAAATTTCTAGCTTTAGCGTCATCCAAGACGTTATAACCCGCCATATAATTAATCTTATCATTTCCCTCATTCTCATAACAAACACCTAATGATTGACCATTTCCAAAACTTTCTAATTGTTCAAAACTATATTTACTATATAATTCATCCCATGTACTCGGACATTGATTAGAATCAATGTTTTCTTTTAATACGCCAGCTACTTTGAATGATGGCTTTGTTTCGATTTTAATATTCATTTGACTTCCTCCTATTACTTTTAAAGCTAATTTCATTTTAGGAAATAACTTATAGTTTTTCCCTTTTCGAACTTCTGAGGGTGAATTCCCATGAAACTTTTTGAAAGCAAAACTAAAAGCATCAGCTGAATCATAATTATATTTCAAAGCAATATCAATTACTTTTTGATCAGTATTCAACAAATCATCTACAGCTAGTGTAAGTTTTCTATTTCTCAAGTATTCTGCCAATGTAATTTCTGATAAAATCGAAAAAATTCTACTAAATAGTGGATATGAATAACCTGATATGTTTTGAAATTTTTTAAAATCAACTTCCGATATAAGTGTATTTTCTAAATAGTCAATGGTTTTGTTAAATTGATGCATCATTTTTATCACCTCTCACATAGAAGTTTATCAGATAAAGAGATTCAAAACTCAATAATTTTAGTACAAATAATAACTGTCAGCTGAATACTTCTTTTTTGAATTAAGACTTCCTTATAACTATTTACCTTTTTTGTCTTTTATCAAGTCTATTATATATTTTACTTAACATCAGTATTTAAAAAAGAATAGAGTAGCATTTTTTATATCTTACCAGCTGAACTAATATCTTTAAATTCAAAAACGTTCATATTCTCAAAAGTAAGTAATTCGTGTGAGGTAATTATAAAATTTGAATTCTTCTTATAATGAATTTTTTCAATTAATTTTATGAGTTGTTCTTTTGTTTCTTGATCAATATTTGAAAATGGTTCATCTAATATGTATAAATCTCGTTCGATGCTCAATATAGCTAATATATATAGGTATCTTCTCTCACCACCTGATAGTAATCCCAATTTTTTAGCTTTATATAAATTAAAATCATAGTTTGGTACATATTCTTCTAAAAAATCAAAAAAATGTTGAACTGAATAGCCATTCAATTTTTCAATAAAATTTATAAATTCATAAGCTGTAATCTTAGTATAAAAAGAAAAATTTTGTCTCATATAGACGTTACTATTTTGATTTTTTATATTCTTTTTATTCTTCAATTTTCTTAAACCACTAAGATAGTCTAACAACAAAGTCTTGCCACTTCCATTTGATCCTTTTAAAAAATTTATTCCTTTGCTAAATTTTACACTTATAGTTCTATCAATTTCCTTTATGTACAAATTCTCGACTGATATCACAATAGTCACCTACTTTCGTTGGATAATGGCTTAAAATAAATAATACTTGGTAAACTGATTACTATTAAGAGCAGACTTATGATTATATATATAAGGTTAATTTTTCCATCCATAAAATTTCCTAATTCATTCCCTATAATTAAAAAGGGATTGATAAAATTAAAAGGTGTTCTTACATTAATTATAATAAAACACAGAAAAACCAAGATATTACAAATTGAGCTGATTGTTGAAGCATATAGATTTTTAAAATATGTGATATTGTATCCAACAAATGCTACTGGAATCGTAATCAAAATTGCCAAAAGTGAAAAAAACATTAATTCTATGTAATTAAAGTTAAACATAACTACTGGAATGATATTGAATAATGCTAAACAAAACAAACTATATAGTATCTGAGTCAATAGCAGTCCGAAAAAAAATTGTTTGGGAATCCATTTTATTGAGAATATTATGGATAGTGCTCCTGAATCTTTCTCCTGTAGAGCAAAAACACCTACCCCATAGATAAATGAATTAAAAACAATATAAATCCACCAATAAGATAAATTATTAATTGATGTAATCTCTTTACTGTTTATAAATAGCATTATAGTAGGTAGCAACAGAGACCAAACTAGTGATACTTTATCTTTCAATAGTAGTAATATATTTAAACGGAAAAGTGTTATTACTTCTGACATATTAACCTCTTTTTTTTCTTAACTCAGCAACTCTATATTTATTCATGAATATATAATAAACTATTTTTTAAAACATGTACACGACAGATAGACGACAAAAGAACGACAATCTACCGACACAAAGGTAAAACAACAGTTTTAGAGGAAATAATAAAAGCAGTAATCATACTAAAAACTACTTTTATTATTGTTTTATTTTTCATGCTGCTCTGTTTTGGACTTTTTATTCTTTAGTTTTTTATATTCTTTATTGACATCAGTCCAAATTTTATTATCTTCTTTTGAAAAATTGGCTTGTAATTTTTCTATTTGCTTAAAAAAGTTATCATTTGAAGGAGGTGGAGTAGGTGTTGGTGTCACAATTCCCATAATATTATACTTACACTTTTTAAAAGTGCCCTTTCTTTAAAAAATTCTGATTTAAACATTTTTTAATAAACCATTTATAAATCCAACAATAAAATCATAAACTATTGGAAATGCAAGGCCTAAAGCTAAAAAGATAAAGCCAAAACGACTCCATTTATTCATTTGTGAATAAAAACTTTTAAAACCGAACATCATAATGACTAATCCTATAACAGCAATGTAATAGCCAATTGTATAAATCATTTAAGTTCTCCCAGTTCTTTATTAATCATTCTGACTTTTTGAATTTTTTATCCATAAAAAATTTAAAGGAAGATAAATGATGAGGACAACAAAAAGTCCAATAATACGAGCTATCCAAATATTGATATTAGACTCGTCACTTAGTACATCTAAAACCAAATTACCAAGATAAACAGAAATAAAAACTGTTATCATGATTTTCAGCCCTTTGCTCATTTTATATTTCATTGTTATCATCCTCTCTTAAAAATTTTATAGTATTTAAATTAAAATCCCTATCTTAAAAATAAAAATATTGTAGTGATAGAATCTACTAAAGTATCAAAAATTGATTTGATTGTTTTCTTCTGTCCATAGGTCTTTTTTCTTTTCAAAACGCACCTCCATTATTTATAAATTAGATATAGTTCCATTGACTTTAATTTACGCTTTGGCTAATAAGTCTATTTTAGTGTAAAACGAGATAAAAAGAAAGTGAATGGAAATAAATTGACTTATTTTTCAGATAATTATATAATATTTTTTTATTATTTATCTGAGTAAAAAAAGGAACAGCAATTGGAAAACTAGTTAGTAAATTTGATTCTGTAACTGTTGTAGCCAAATATATTAAAAGTTAAGATAAAATAAGAAATAATGGTTGGATAGAATTGTGGTGATGTTATGACTTTCTTTTTATTTATATTAATAATCATTTTTTGTCTATTAGCATATTATTTTGGTGCTAATGAGTTTGTAGTTAAACCTTTGATTTCTAAAAGAAAAAAACAAGGAAAGCATATATCTAAAGCTTTTTTTATATATTCATGGATTTTAGGTTTATGCTTTTTGGGGTTACTATTTCTGAGTTTTTATCTCACTGGCTTTTTTAAAATAATTCCGTCAATAATTTTGCTTATTTGGATTCTATTATTTTATATTAAAAATTAGAATAATAGAAATAAAATAAGATTTTCAGATTATAACTTTCATTTCTTTAAAAATTATTATTTTTGGTTCTGTTGCAAAGTTTAAAAATCAAATACGAGGTTTATAATCCTTCTTGTTCTTAAGCTAATATTCCCATTAAGACCTTAATCTCAGTAGATACCGAAAATCCGAAGAAATGGAACACTCTTCGGCTTTTCAGTTTCTGCTGAAATCAAAATATTAATGGGAATACCTGCTTAGATTGACGGTTGGTCAGAGATAGTGTTTTTGAGTTTCAGACTTTGCAACAGAACCTACAAGGTATTGAGGAGTAATTTATGAAAAAGTATTTTTTAGGATAAAATCATTATAATTGATTCATCTTAAACAAAGCGCAACGGTTTCTTAAATCAGAAAAAATTCGTTCCCTTTTAACCAAAAATTAAAAAAAAGCCCCAATCTAATTTACTTCTTTCGTTGTCCTCCCACCAGTTAGATAAGTTTTTAGTGATTCTACCGTTTTAATTTGGTAGGGAGTTTCACTTAAATTAACTTCTAGAAAGCCTTGTTCGTAACCTGTTATGATGAATCGAGCGATTAACTTCCCATTCATCATTAGTTCATAACCAGAACCAACATGAATGAGTGTATACATCCGATATTTCGCATAACCTTTTACTCCACACTCATCAATTAATTTCTTAATCAGTTTTATATCCATATGAACCTCTCTTCTTTTTCTTTAATAGTCCTATTTTAATGCAAAAATGACTAAAAAGACAGTTCAAATGAGCATTAAATTTATTTTTCTGCTGCAATGTTTGATATTTCAAATATTTTTAAACAAAATGAGTTAAATCAAAACTTTTAACTAAAACGGGATTATCCAAAATCGATTTGATCCAACATTGTTTCACGGCTGGCTTCATCTAAACCTAAATAAGTTAGCGTCATTGATTCACTTGAATGGTTTAATAAATGCATCACTAAACCAATATTATAGTTTGACTGCGTATAGACCCGATAAGCGCCTGTTTTACGCATGGTATGCGTTCCTAGATAGTTGATTCCTAAAAGATCACCAACACGTGCCATGACCTTATAAAATTGCTTCTCGGTGATGTGACGGTCTGGGTGAGTCGTTGAGGGAAACAACCACTCAGAATTAAGATTTTGTTGGATGAGCCATGCATGATAAAGCATTAAATCTTGTTGGACAGGTTTTAAATATAACGTATTTCCCTTACCTGTTTTTTGATCATGAATAAATGCAGTTTGTTTGACTGTTCCATCAAGATTAAAGACATCTGTTTTTTTTAATTTCATGACGTCACTCACACGTAGCAAGGTCGCTTTCCCAACTTGGAAAATTGTATAGTTACGACGACCAGCACGAAAACTATCAAGTAGTGTATCCTGCACCATTTTTAAGATATTTGAATCTTTAATTGGAAGAACGATTTGTTGCATATCTATTTAACCTCAAAAATAGAACATTCCTTGCCTATAATTGGTTCACTTTTGTCTTTGTCAATGAATGACCAATTATTATTACCGTAGTCATAATATTTCAATGAAAAATTTTTAATTTGAAAGCTACGTTGATCATTCGACCTAAAACTGCGATCTCTCAAAAAATTAAAATATAAATGCTTATTAAATTCATGCTTTGAGAGATCAAAAAATTCAACTTCTATTGTAGAACTAGGAATTACTCGTGTAGGACTAGATTCAAATACTTCAAATGATACCAATATTTCTTCTGCAATTTGACGCATAGCAGCGTATAAAGGGTTTCCATCAGGGGAATCTCCGTTTTGATTATAAAATCCCAATAGTTGAGATTCTTTATAATTGTCAATAGGCCATTTTTCTTCATCTACATGAGCTCCACCATCTTTATTGGCTATGAACTGTACAATATCTTTTCGCGAAACATAATCAGACCCTTGTGAGAAGACAGTCTGATTCCACCATAATTCTAGGGGTAAAAATATTTCTGGCCTGATATTGTTAGAATCATCTCGCCTTCTGTTAAATACCTCTTTACTTCCTAATGGAAGATAAGAGGCCCCCTCACTTCCAATCGACACTTTCAACAAATCCCAAGTAGTTAGTAAATTATGTGGAGAAAAACTGCTGTTAGGTGAGTGCCAAAGTTTAAGTTTATTGTCCAAATCTAGCTGATGTAATAGTGAATTGGACTTATCTGTTTGATGTATTAATACACGAACCTGTGTAGCCATTGGCAAAGCCATATGAATCATACCTGAGTCAAAGTGTTCCGTATAACTACGGAGGAGTTCTAATTGAACTTTTAATTTATCATTATTTTCCTTGATCGATCGTTTTTGTCTAGACATACGTTTTCTCCCATCTAGGGAGTATTATATCATTTTATAAAAAAACAACCCCCGTTATCTAACTATTAGATAATGGGGGCTGTTTTAATAGTATTTCCTAGGGGTCATTATCTAATTATAGACCTTGTTTTATTTTTTCATATACTTTTTTGGCTTGTAAAACACCTAAATTTGTATACTCTCTAATCTTTTTGATAACTACTACGTCTTTCTCATTTTCCAAAATCATAGCTTTAATAATCTGTTGTTCTTCATCCGTCATAGACCGAATTTCTGGTTCTGTAAGAACTTCAATTAAGTTATCACTAAAATTAGATGAGACAAGAAAAAGTATTGCTAAAATTAAATAAATATTATCATTGGTAAAAAAGTAATAAACAATAAAAAATAATGTAATAGCATATAATAACCAATTTAAATATTTATAGTTCAAAAAATTTAAAAACTTCACTTTATCTCTCTTTTCTATTTAAAATATCAAACAAACATTTTTTGTAGAAATCCTTTTTTCTGCTCTTTGAGAAGATCTAGCTTACGCTGATGAAGAGCGATAGTATTGTCTAACTGTTGAAAGAATGAACCAATTTTTTGTTGTTCTTCTTTAGATTTTGAAATACTTATATTCAACGTTAACAAACTCTCAGGTTTAACTGATTGTCTCTTAGTAACTGTTCCTTCTTCATATTGAAGAGCTTTTTTTTTGAAATTATGACTAGTAACAATTAATTCAATAAATTCTGGAACTTGATTTGTTTCAAATGTTACATAGATTGGAGATATTACACCTGTACCGTATTTATTTCTATCAATAGCTCCATACTTAAGATTAGAGGGGTTATATACTATATCATTATATTTAGTTAATAAATATACTTTAGAGTTTACATCTTTCGTTAAAAAATCTCTATTATTTGTTTTCCGCTCACTTCTATTTATTACACCTTGTCCTGACGCAAAAGCTAATAACGGTATATTTTCACTTATTTTTGATTTAGTTTTTCGTTCTATTAGTATATCTCCCAACTTACGCTCTTCCCAATCTCCATAAAATCCCCCAAATCTTAATTCAGGAACTTTTTCACCAGTTTTAGGAAACATTTTTTGTAAGTAGCCTTTTTTCTGCTCTTTCAACAAATCTAACTTACGCTGATGAAGAGCGATAGTATCGTCGAGCCTCTTAAAGAATAATCCTATTTTAGTTTGTTCTATTTCACTAGGAACATAAACCTTTTGATCTTCGAGATCTGATTTACTTAGATTACCAATTGCCCCATTCCCACCAGAAACAAAAATGTTTATAAATTTACTATACCATGAAGAACTCATAATAGCATTTACAAATTCCGGTTTTTCAGCCCTTGCGACAAGCATAAATCCACCATGAACAGTATCATTTTCAATCCCTTCAATCAAAGCATGCTTACCAACTAAACGGCTAGATCCATTTGCAGAAGTGATAAGAATATCCCCATTTTTCACTTTGTCAATTTTAACTGCCTCTTTATTTACAAAGACATCGTCCGATTTAATTAAAAAAGTATCTTCTGCAATATTAGAAGAACGAAGAACCCTAATACCATATTTTTGGACATCGGATGGCTTATATGTTAAGCCCCGTCTTACTTCAGCTAAATTTGAGAACTTACGCTCTTCCCAAGCGTCCGTGAATCCTTCAAACCTTAATTGTGGACTCTTTTTACTCATCATGACCACCTCTCAAAAAAAGACGCATCGAATCAATCAGTCCTTGATTCTCTTCACTTTCTGAAAAATCGTTAATCAACGATAAGAGTACTTGCTCTTGTTGAACTAATTCTTCATTGACCTTAAGGAGATTGGTATTTACTGCAACCAAATCAACTGGTGCTTCTTCCTCAAAGGTATCGACATAACGAGGGATATTTAAGTTAAAGTCATTTTCTTGGATCTCATCAAAACTTGCAACATGAGCATATCTTTCAATATCTTCTCGTTTTTTGTAGATAGAAACAATTTTATCAATATGTTCATCCAACAGGACATTTTGATTTTTTTGTTTTTCAAAATCTTGAGAAGCATCGATAAACAAGACATCACGCCGAGAACGGTTTTTCTTCAAAATAATAACCGTTGTCGGAATACTCGTTCCAAAAAAGATATTGGCCGGCAAGCCAATAACCGCATCAATAGCTCCCATTTCTAAAAGGGCTTGACGGATGGTTCCTTCTGCGGCTCCTCTAAAGAGAACGCCATGAGGCAGGACAATCCCCATTGTTCCCGATTCTTTCAAATGGTAAAAACCGTGAAGGAGAAAGGCAAAGTCCGCTTTAGATTTAGGCGCTAATTTCCCAAAACGTTCAAAGCGAGGATCAGAGAGAAACTTATCTGCCGCTGACCATTTCGCAGAATAAGGAGGGTTCATGACCACAGAATCAAACTGATAAGGCTCTTCTGACGGCCAATCAGCGTCTAAAGTGTCCCCGTTATTCAGGTTCATGCGTTCTTTATCCACCCCATGAAGAATTAAGTTCATACGTGCCAAGTTAAAGGTCGTTGTATTTAACTCTTGTCCATGATAGTGCACTTGATTTGGATTGATGAGATAGCGACGGATATTAAGCATCAAAGAACCCGACCCCATCGCAGGATCGTAAATATGAAAAGGCGCTCGAGATTCTTGTCCGATCGACGTAATTTCTGACATGATGCGTGAAACAGCTTGAGGGGTATAAAACTCTCCTGCTTTTTTACCTGCACCTGCCGCAAACATCCCGATTAAATACTCATAAGCATCTCCAATGACATCGCCATTGTGTTCAAATAAGTCAATCTCATCTAAAGCACGCAAGACCTCAGTAATCGTCACATTACGTTGTTGTGCATTTGAGCCTAATTTTGTGGAGTTTAAATCAATATCCGCAAACAATCCACTAAATTCTTCTCCTTGACGTTCCAACTCATTAAAACCTGCTTGTAAGTCGGTCAAGTTAAATTCATAGTTATCAGCTTTGATACGGTAGTGATAAAACAATTGATCGGGTTGGATAAAGTAACCTTGTTTGGGTTGGATATTTTCGATTAAATCGTCTTTGTCTTCTTCGTACCACTCCATGAAGCCTGCATACTGAGTGGAACGTTCTGGGAAGGTATCTGTTTTTCCATTTTCTTGTTCATAAACTTCTCTAAGCTGCGCATCAGACAAGTACTTATAGAAAATTAATCCCAGTAAGTAGTTTTTATACTCACTTGCATCCATCTTCCCACGTAAGATATCCGCAGAAGCCCATAGTTGTTGATTTAAACCTGTCGCCATTATAATTCTTCTTTCCATTTTTGAAGTTGTTCAAATTTTTGTTGTAGTCGTTCTTCTAAAACTTTTGTTCTTCTTCTGTATTTTTCACCCGTTTTGGCTTCAAACTCTTCTTTACTAAGAGTCATCGAATCCAGTAAATGGGTTAAATAAGGGATCGTTTTCTTATCGCCTTGATACTCATTCATTGCAGACTGTAAAAAGTCGAAGGATAATCCAAATTCTTCAGCTTCTTTTTGAAGTTGTCTTTGAATTTCATTTTGTATCGATGTCTCTTTTAATTGAGCCACATCAATCTCTTCAGTCGTATTGACGAGTTGATCTTTCAAGGTGTGATACATCTGTTGGATTTGAGGATCCTTTTGTTGGATTTCTTTTTCAAATTTTTCAACGGCCCCTGCTTCGTTTAATTGAATCGCTTTCAAAAGTTGATTAATATAAAAACTATCCACGACGTCTTTATGTGTCGCATTGAGCTGCGAAGAAAAAGCAATCTCTTGTAAAAGCTTCTCGAAGTCTTCCTCAGGATGCCCCTCATCCTCGATCATTTCTTTAATCTTTGTTTTAATATTTTCCGTTTTTCCTTGATATTGTGGCAACTGCTCCACTACTTCTGAAAATGCTTCAAAGTCCTCTTCGTATTGATCATAGCTTCCGAGCGCTTTATAACTCTTTTCTAGCTTTTGATAAGCACTTACTTGCGCAATCATCGTTTTAAGATCATTGGGATTATCCGATAGGTCGGCTTCGCTTTGTTTATAAAGTGTTGAACATTCGATAAATTCTTTTTTGACTTCTTCATATTCTTTTGGAATCAGTTGATCAAAGTTTTGCTTTTCATTTGAGAATAGACGAAACGTGTTTTGCACATTTTCTTTCATGGTGAAGGGTTTTCTAAAAGAGACAATTAACCCAGAATCTTTTCCTGTATAAATACGGTTGGTTCTTGAGAACGCCTGAAGGAGCTTTTGATAGTTCATTTCTCGATCAATATATAAGGTTTGAATCGTTGGAGAATCAAAGCCTGTCAATAAACGATCGACAACAATGACAAAATCTAGCCACTGACCATCCGATTGATAT
This sequence comes from Lactococcus sp. FSL W8-0209, assembly GCF_038006585.1. NCBI lineage: Bacteria > Bacillati > Bacillota > Bacilli > Lactobacillales > Streptococcaceae > Lactococcus > Lactococcus sp. FSL W8-0209. Next base: position 33,670 of record NZ_JBBOVN010000003.1, read on the forward strand.
TGCTTTTCCTTACGGGCCAACCGTTTATTAATATTTTGATTGTAGAGTTTCTCATCTTGATAAGGAGAAGCATCAAACTGTTTCGCATACTCTTTCATGATCTCTACTAATTCATCGTCTTGTTCATTTTTTTCTAATTGATCCGGATTGGTTGAGAAGGTAATAGCTACTCTTGGGAAAGCTTTATCAATCAGTTGATGACGTTCATCAAATTGTCGCCCATTCAAGAGTGTCCCATTATCTTTCATTTCCTTTAAAATCCGGTAAATATGTTTGGCTTGGGCAATCGAGTGAGTGGTAAGAATGGCTGACATCGTAGGAAAACCATTCTTTACCTTGAACTTTTTGACCACACTTCTCCGATTAAAGATTTTTTGTAACATGGTCCGAATATGTTCATCTGTTTCATAAAGTTCCGTAGGCAATAATTTTTCTTGTTGGAGGGCATCGTCTGGCAACTTTCCTTTATTGAGTTGGGTGACAATCACCTCTTGGTCCTCTTCTGAAATCAGTGAATGATACTCGACTTGAAAGCCTAACACAGCCCCATCATCCATGGCATTTTTGGTTGTATAGGAGTGAAGGAGTGGCCCGTATTGCTGGCTCGTCGTTCTAGCAAAGGTTCCATTTTCTTGCTTTTTATTTTGTTCAAAAATAGGCGTCCCCGTTAATCCAAACCAGGTTGAATTGGGTAATATTTTCTTAATCCGCTTCATTTCCTCATCACTAACCGCACGATGAGCCTCATCAACAATAAAAACAAGATGTTCTTGCCGTAGCTTCTCAAATTGATTGGAGCCTTTTTCTTCACTCTCTTGTTGGGCACTCCGCATAGCCGCAGAGAGTTTTTGAATCGTGGTCACTAAAATCGTATTATTATTTTTTGATGATAGGAGGTTTCGAGCCAACTGTTTTTGATTTTTGATCCCAACAATCAAAGTATTGGCTACCGAATTTCCGGTCGTTTGTCCGGTATGGTATTCCGAGGCAAACTTCGTAAACTCATCCTGCGTTTGAGCATCTAAGTCTGTTCTATCAACAACCATGACCGTACGATCGACACCGATCGCATTTTGTGCTAATAATTTCGTTGCGACAAAACTGGTAATGGTCTTTCCTGAACCTGTCGCATGCCAAATGAATCCTCCTTCATGCTGTGCTGCTTTTTGACGAATCTTACGAATAGCATGAATTTGGTAAGGTCTTAAAGCCATGAGGAATTTTTGATTTTTTTGATCATCGACGAGAATAGTATATTGGCTAATCAATTCATGGGCATCGGGTATCCGCAAAACTATACGAGTAAAATCAAACAAATCGGAAACCGTTTGATTGTCTTCAGTCCGCCAATTAAATAAAAACTTCTTCATCCTAGCATAGGCTTCAGCGGTATCTTCACTAGGTCTTGCAAAGTATCGGGTATCGACTTTATTGGAAATCACCATGATTTGAGTAGTTGCGTAAATCCCTTTAAAAAATCCATCTTCTGCATAACGCTGAATTTGATAATAAGCTTGCATAAAACCGTCTTTAGCAGACTCTTTTTTGAGCTCAATATGAATGATTGGGAGCCCATTAATCAGCAAACTCACATCTCCACGATCTACTCTAGAGGCATCTGGGACCACTTGGTGAACCACCTCATAAGAAGAAGTCCCTCCTGAGATATCCTTATTTCTAAAGGCTTCTAAAGTCACTTTTTTCCCATCTTCTCGCTCTAATAAAACTTGAGCCACCCCGTTTTCTCCTCTAAGCCATTGAGAAGCTAAAAAAGGTGTTCCGGTCAAACGTGAAAACTCGACTTTGACTTGCTTAAATTCTTTATCCGTTAATAGTTGTTCTTCCAATACTGCTAAATTTATTCGGTTCAAATGGCCTCTAAAGTTTTGCCAAAGTGCTTCTTCCGACTTCAAGTCCGGACGATAAGTCCACTGATTTTCTTTCTCACTTAAGATTTGTATGAACTGGTTTTCAATCATTTGTTCCGAATGACTCATTTGTTAAGCCTCATTTCCATCATTGTCACTATTTTTTTAGTTTGTGTTTTTAATCTCTTTTATATTATCTTATCTTATTTTAATTGAAAAAGCACTAAAAATAAAGCCTAAGAAGCATTCATCTCCATTTTAAATATGAAAAAATTTATTGTTCATTTAAGAAATGGAGAATATAATAAAACCATTCCAAAAAAAATTTTTCATAAAGCACTCCAAACGCCCCTTTAACGAGGGGTGTTTTGTACTTTTTAACGTTCGATTTCCGTATCGGAATTCACATTCATTCCATCGGATAACGTTAACCATTCGTTTATTTTTTGATCGAGGACCTGCGAGGAATCCGTTTTGTTGTTCTGCATTACTTTGGCTTTCTGACGGGTCTCAAATTCATTAACGGCACGCTTCACTTCTGGATCTTCCAGTTTATCATTAAAGGCTTTTTCTCGTTCCTTCAGCTCTAAATTTTCGTTTTTCATCCACTCTCTGTCCGCTAATTCTCTTCTTTCGAATTCTTCTGTAACTTCTTGAGAAAAGCGACGGAATCGCTCTTGGTCTGATTTGAGAGTTGCTCGTTGAGCTTTAAGTTCTCTTGCTTTAAACTCCGCAGTGTTAATAACTGTTGATGCTGCTTCGACTCTTGCTCTGAAATCTTGGTACTCAATTTTAAAATTTCTTCGCTCTGATTCAAATTGCTCTCGGTCAAGTTCGAGATCGTCTCTTCTAGCTTGAGTTTCTGGAGCTATACTATAAAAGTAGACACAAATACGTGTGTTATAATCTGTCTAAGAAGACACAAAAATGAAAGGACTTTTATGTCAGGATTTAAACGTTACGACGAGGACTTTAAACAATCTCTCGTCAACCTCTACCAAACAGGTAAAACTCAATCCGAACTCTGTAAAGATTATGGGGTATCTTCTTCTGCACTTGCAAAATGGATTAAGCAGTACTCTCAAGTTCGTCTTGAAGATAATACGGTGTTGACTGCTAAACAGATTCAAGAATTACAAAAAAGGAATGCCCAACTAGAAGAAGAAAATCTGATCTTAAAAAAAGCGAGTGCCATATTCATGCAAAACTCCAAGTAAGATTGAAAGCCATCTATAGACTCCGATTTGAACACACGACAGTTATGCTCTGTCGTGTTTTACATGTCAATCGTTCCACCTACTATAACTTCATAAACAAGAGGCCTTCGAAGCGTGAAGTAGAAAATCAACGCTTGAGAAAATTACTCCTTGAGATTTATATGAAAGCCAAGAAAAGAATTGGAACGAGAGCTTTTAAAATCATTCTTCTGCGTGATTATGGCGTTAATATTTCTGAAGGCCGTATCTTAAGACTTCTCAAGTCTATGACACTCCCTAAAATGTCAACCATCAAACCTCGTTTTAAATCAAATAAATCTCCTGTATTTTCTTCTGATAATCTGCTTAAACAAGAATTTAACCCGAAGTCCCCGAATCAAGTTTGGACAACAAATTTCACTTATATCTCTATAGGACCTAAGCGACATGTTTATCTCTGTGCTATTCTTGACCTCTATTCAAGGAAATGTATTGCGTGGAAAGTAAGTGATAGGATTGATGCTAAACTCGCCTGTGACACCTTAGAAATAGCTATAAATAAGAGGAAACCTAAGGAACCAATTATTTTTCATTCGGATCAAGGAAGCCAATTTAAATCAGCTTCCTTTAGAAAGTTATTAGATGAGCATCAATTGCTTGCTTCTTACTCCAAGCCTGGATATCCGTATGATAATGCCGTCACTGAGGTCTTTTTCAAGTATCTTAAACAACGAGAAATTAATCGCAGAACTTATCACTCCATTCAAGAAGTTCAACTCTCTTGCTTTGAATACATCGAACAATTTTATAATAATTATAATCCTCATCCTGCCAACAATGGGTTAACTCCAAATCAGAAAGAAGAAAATTATTTTAAGAAAATATAGCTCATTTTGTGTCTAAATATTTGACATTGGTCCAATTTAGTTATTTCATACTCTCTTTTAAACCTTGAAATATTTCCATGGTCTCTCATATCGATTTTCGGTTCTGTTGCGAAGTTTTAAAATAAAATACAACCTCTCTGAATTTCAATTATCTTAGGCTGATATTCCCATTAAGATTTTGATTTCAGTAGAGACCGAAAAGCCGAAGAGTGTTCCATTTCTTCGGTTCTTTTTGTATATTCCTCGAATGGTCTCCATGCCCTTTATCGTGGTTGAGGCAGTACGAAGACTTCTATAAAATTTATTACGCCGCTTAATTGGCCGATGGTCCTGCTCAATTAAATTGTTGAGATACTTCACTGTTCGATGCTCCGTCTTGGTATATAAACCGTTCCTCTGCAACTTTCTAAATGCAGATCCAATAGACGGAGCTTTATCCGTGACAATTACTCTAGGTTCACCAAACTGCTTATGTAGTCGTTTCAAGAATGCATAAGCAGCTTGAGTATCCGCTTCTTTCGTAACCAGATATCTAAAGTCAATCCATCCGCATCAATTGCTCTGTACAGATAATGCCATTTGCCTTTGATTTTGATATAGGTTTCGTCCATTTTCCACGAATAGAAGGACTGTCTATTTTTCTTTTTCCAGAGATGATAGAGGATTTTACTGTATTCTTGTACCCAGCGATAAATAGTGGTATGACAAACGTCAACCCCACGATCATAAAGGAGTTCTTGGACTTCACGATAGCTCAGATTGTAACGTAGATAATAGCCCACAGCGACAATAATGACGTCTTTTTGGAATTGTTTGCCTTTAAAATGATTCATCCATATGTCCTCGCTGTCTTTCTATCCCATTTTACACTAAAATAGACTTATCGGAAAACTTTGCAACAGAACCAGATTGACCGCAAAAAAGAAGTACAAAACGCTAAATTTTGGAAATCTGACGAGCCTGAACCAATGCCAAGCGCCGTCGCTCAAACGGAATATCAAAACCCTGAATTACGCAAACAAAAAGAAGAAACAGAAAAGGACAGCGCTGGATTCGGCGACTTGTTAAAAGGCTGGTTCAAAAAATAAACTAGTTTTTCATAACTTCAACTATATTTATATATCGTTATTGTTTTTGTCAGATTTAAATGTTAAGATAATTTTATAAAATAAGAAAGAGGTTACATATCAACTCATCAATTTCACGAGCAACAATTAGAAACAAAAGCAAGAAGCAAAAAATAGTAGTATTGGCTATTGCTTCACTATTAATTTCAGGTACAGCAGTTTCAGCTGCACAAACTTTCTTTCCAGGAGGTTGGAATAATGTTTATGCTGATCGTCTTAACCCCTCAATTAGCCAGTCAACTGGACATGATAATGCAAAAATTAATAAATGGCACTCAAGTTGGGTTAAAGTTGGAAGTCGAAGAGGTGACAGCGGGAATGCTTCAGCTAACCAAATTTCCTATGCTAAAGTTGTCGGTGCTTGGAATGGTAATTTGTCAGGTTGGTATCAAGCTTGGTAAGGAGTTCTAATGAATAGAGTTACTAAATTATTACTATTAATTCTATTTACTGTTATTTCTTTTTCTTCTGCAAACATGATTAAAAATAGTCTCATAGATTCCAAAATAAAAAAGAATTATGAGCCAAGTGAGTTATCAAAGATACAGCTTCCTACAAATGTAAAATACGATAACAATCTTATATCACAAGTGAAAGATGTATCAGAGGCTACTGATACCTCTTTCACTTTCAGAGTAACCTATGTTGCAAGTAAAAATGACGGTAAAGGGAATGTTGATTTTATTAAACCTATAAACCGCGTGATGTTTTTTCATACGAAACATTTCCCCAAAGAAGATAAAGTTTTTGTAACTCATGGATTTGAGTACGTTTTTTTGAATTTTCCATTATCAAAAATTACATCTGTTCAACTAAAAAATAGTGATATATATATTGATAATAAAAATAAATCTAAAGGGCTTAAAGAACTTGCAAACCTAATAAATAAAAAATATGGATTAAACATACAAGATAAAGACTTATTATCCTCCAATCCCAACCAGTATGATACTCATTATGGAGATTTCATTGGTTATAATAATAGTAATTTAACTTTATTCATTGTTATATCTAATATATTTTTTGCAATTCTATTATTCGTATGGCTTGTGTCCAACAACAAAAAGATTGCTATTTATCGTCTTAATGGACTTAGTTCTACTAAGATAACTAAGCTATTATTTATGAAGGAGTTTTGTTGTACCGCATTATTAATTTATTTAATTGTGAGTCTTGCAAATTTTAAATCTTTAAATTTTGAATATACAATTCTGATAATATTTATGATGTCAATTGTAGTTATTATTTCTTACCTTGCTGTTTTACTTGTAGCTAAGTTTTCTCTTTCAAATCAAATTAATTCAAAATCTTTCTTTAAATACAGCCACTATATTTTATACTCAATTAAAGCTTTCGTTTTTTTGGTTACAATTTCTACAAGTGCTTCTTTAATTTATCTTATAAATAGTGGCCTCAATACTAACACAAAAACAGGAAATGACTATTCAGTTCTCTATCCTGAATATGTTGGTTATACACTGAACAGTGATAGTTCTTACAACAATGATTCAGATCTAACTTCTGATTTATTTAATTACGCTGAGAAACATGATGGGCTCTATGTTAATCCTATAAGATTAAACGTTGAAAATAGTGATGAAAAAAATGTTTTACAACTAAACTATAATTATCTTTTGAAATTCAATATTAAAACATCGGATAACAAATCGATACTCATAAACAATGATAATACGTCCGGTATTGTAGTGGTATCAGATAAGTTGAAGCCTTACTTAAAAGATATAAAGAAATTTTATGCTTCTTCTTCATCTTTTTCTTCACCAACTATCCATTATTATTTCATGAAAGATAATCAAAAGTTTAAACTTCTAGATGGTAGTAATGGGTATATAACTCCTGATTTATTGGAAATATATACATCAAAAAATGTAGGACAAAATCTTGATGCTTTACATAATGCAACAATGAAGTTTAAAATCCTTGGTACAAAAGATAAAACATATAATTCTATCAAAAAAATACTTAAAAAACATGGACAATTGGAAACTCACCCCTCTTTAATCACAGTAAATAATATTAATAGGTCTGATTACTTATCATCTATTGGAAACCCTTTAAGTTATACTGTAACTAATGGTTTAATAATACTGATCTTTTTATCTATGATTTTATCTACTACTTTCTTTTATTTCGAATTTTATAAAAAGAAGATCGCTGTCAGTTATCTTTACGGAATGTCATACTTGAGAACGTACAAATCTTTGTTTGTGTTGCTCTCTATACAAGGGTTAATTTTCTTAATTTATGGAGCACTCCAACAAAATAGAATTATTATTTTAGAAGCTTTATTATTATATTTTATGATTGAAATCATAATAACAATCTGGCTTTCTAAAAAGTTACAAAAAAAATTAATGTTAAATTTTTTAAAAGGAGAGTAGTATGTTAAAAATTGAAAACTTAAATAAAAGTTATAAAAATAATCATATTTTTAACAACTTTAACTTAGAAATTCCTAAAGGAAAAATGGTGGCGATATATGGTTCTAGCGGTTCTGGTAAATCTACACTTTTGAATATAATTGGGCTCGTGGAAGATTATGATGATGGTAAATATTACTTTGATGGGTCTTTCGCTCCTCCTTTTAACAGTACGACTGCATTAAAACTACGTCGAAATACCATTTCATATTTATTTCAAAATTTTGCGTTAATTGAAGATGAAAGTATAGAAAAAAATTTAAATATTAGCTTAGTGTATTCTAAAATGTCTAAAAAAGAAAAACAAATAAAAATGAAACACTTTTTAAAAAAAGTAAATATTGAACATCGACTAAGTACAAAAATTTACAGCCTCTCGGGAGGGGAAAAACAACGTGTCGCTATTGCTAGAGCATTATTAAAAGATAGCAAAATAATACTAGCAGATGAGCCTACTGGTTCTCTAGATTTAAAAAATAGAAATGAAGTTATAAGATTACTACGAGACGAAGTGGATATAGCAGGTAAAACAGTCATAATTGTAACTCACGACCCGTACATTAAAGAACAAAGCGATTTAGTCATCAATATTTAAGAATTTACCTGTCAATAAGTTCGCAGAAACAAAATAAAAAAGGCTAGCGGTTCTGTTGCGAAGTTTTAAAATAAAATACAACCTCTCTGAATTTCAATTATCTTAGGCTGATATTCCCATTAAGATTTTGATTTCAGTAGAGACCGAAAAGCCGAAGAGCGTTCCATTTCTTCGGTTCTTTTTATATATTCCTCATACTATTATTTAATTAACGATTAATGGGGGCGGTATCTCACAACAGGAACTGAGGAACTATATATTCCTTGATTTTTGATAAAAAAATGCCCAGTTCGGTAGAAATGGACAAATGTGGTTTAAGTGTATTTATGATTTGCAGGGCGAAATTATTTTTCGGACGATGCCTATTCATAAATTAAATACAATTCAAAGTTTATATGTAACATGTATTAAGAACGTTGTAGGGCCAGATATACCCGTTCAAAAATTTTTTTATTAAATTCAATTAAATAATTAAAAGCCACTCTCTCATTTGAGGGAATTTGAGGAATTACTTTGCTATTATAATCTAATTCTAATCTTTCAAGTAGTTCCTGGGAAGGGTTAATAAATTGTTTAATTAGATCGATCGGTACTTGTTTAATATCAAACATTTTTTTTATTATAACTATATTTTCCGGGGAATCAATATTTATAAAATATTCTGGCTTGCTAGTAAGCGTTGTGTAAATATCATAAAGGTCCCTAGATCTTGTTTTGGGGGATGACACCCTATAATCTGGTAGTTGTTGGCATGTAGCTCGTATTTTTTCATCAACAATCATCATGGGTGAGTATATAAAGATATCGATACCATCATAGTTATATTGTAGTCTATCATCTGTTATCTCATCAAAACTTAAATCTATACATATTTTTTTTTGACTATTTTCAATGGACTCTGCGTAAGCCCCAGGGTTCTTTTTTTGAGTATCATTAAGTTGTTGAAATACTTCTTCTGAGATAATGGTAAAAGTTACAGAATACCCTCCCCAAAAAGGAGGAGTGTGCTCACCTCGCTTAGAAGGGCGGTGCTCAAACTTGAAATTTATTATTTTGTATCCTAAATTTGAAAAAGAAGTAGAAATAGCTTCAAAAAAAATAGGACCATGTATTTTTTTATCTAATCTTTTAGATTCAGCTATAGAAAAATCTAAGTCTTGAGATTGTCTTTTGGTAATCCCTAAAAGCTTTAAAGCGTTACCACCTTTTAATGTAAGTAAACTAGATAAGTCAGAATTAGAAAAAATAGCCGTTAAACAGGTCATGCGAATTTCGTCAGGTGTGATCATTTTTTGTCTCCGTAAGAAGTATATATATCCATTCTATCATAAATTGCAGAGTAAAAATGGTAAATAAAGAGGTATTGTTAATTATAGCTATAGTATATATACTATAGCTATCTATTTAAGATTCTTTTTGCTATAATTTAGATAGAAGGAATAGCTATAGTATATATACTATAGCTATAACTATAACCTTTAGTAACACTTTTATAAGTTTGGAGGTTTTTATGGATAAAGACCCATATCATATTAAAGAGAATAAACAATTACTGCAAGAGCTAGGTGAAACTTTCGGAAATGTGTTAAATCGTACTTCTATGATAAATTTCATAAAGAAGGCTAAGCTTCAGTCTAATATTTCGAAAAATGTGAGCTTTGGTATTATGGTCAGGTATTTAACAGACTATTTAGACCTATTTGATGAAATTCGAGTTTATCCAGAGGGAAAAGAACCAATTTCGAGATATGTAGCAAAATATTGTGTAGTTTCTCCGTATGAAATTGCTCTTTCATTATTATCGAATTCTTTTTTATCACATTATAGCGCTTTATATGTGAACGATTTAACAATAAATGAACCTAAAGACATATATATAAATAGAGAACAAACGGCGAAACCTAAAAACGATTCTAATTCAAAGTTGACTCAAGGGAAAATTGACTATGCTTTTTCGAAGCCTATGAGAAGAACAAATAGTGTATACCTTTTTAGATACAAAGGGATAATGTATAATGTTTTTGTTTTGAATTCCAAAAACACAAAAAATACTGGTATTATTAAAAAAAAACCAGTAGGTTTCTCTAAATCTATTAAAGTAACTAATTTAGAAAGAACATTGATAGATACCGTTGTACGTCCACAGTATAGTGGGGGATTTTTAGAAATACAAGATGCATATAAGACGGCTTGTTTTGAGATAAATGCAAAACGTATTGCTACGTATATTAAAAAGTTTGATTATATCTATCCCTATGAAAAATCTATACTTTTCTACCTTAAACATACTGAAAATACGACATTATTTACTGATTTGAAAAATTTATGGAGGGATAAAATTGAAGATAGTCTAAATTTCTATTTAGACTATCAAATGATAAATATCTCACTTGATAATGAATTAAATATTTATCATCCAAAAGATTTCAATTGATAAGTAATCTAAATGATGGTATATATAATTAAGAAATTTAAAATATTAAAGGAAAATGATGTATGCAAAATTACCAGATCAGTCCCAACCCTTTTCACTAAACAAAAGAAGGATAACAGGGTTAATGAAAAAAGATTATAACAAAGTTTAGTAATCTTAAAAAAAGTATTAAAATTAATCCTTCAGGAAAACTATCCTTTTTTGTTAAGTTAATTGAGATAATAAAAAGGGGCTAAATTTAGCCTCTTTTATTATGAAAATTGTAATGCTTCACGAGTCAAGTCATCTAGTGCATTAAAAACTGAAGGATGATGAGAGAGATATTCTTTTACTCCGAAAATTCCACGTCCTAATTTTTGGCCATTAAATGAATACCATTCACCTAGCTTCTTTACTACTCCAAGTTGAATGGCAGTCGTAACGACATCGATTTCTTGAGAAAATCCGTCTCCAAAAATATTAATAACAGTTGGCTTTTTATAAGGAGCTGATACCTTATTTTTGACTGTATGAAGTGTTGTCTTTTTACCAATGGTATCTATTCCATCTTTAATTTTTTCTCCAGATTTTACTTCTATACGAACCGAAGAATAAAATTTTAAAGCTGAACCACCTGGGGTGGTTTCTTTATTTAAGAACAAGCCACTCATGGTAGAGCGTATTTGATTGATGAAGATGATTACTGTCTTTGTTTGGTTAACCTTTCCAACTAACTGGGAAAGTTGCTCAGACATCATTTTAGCTTGCTGACCAGGCATTTTAACACCATCTATCTCAGATGCAGGAGTGAGTGCTGCAACTGAATCCACTACAATTAAGTCAAAAGCTCCTGTTCTAACAAATTCATTAATCATATAGAAAGCCTCCTCTCCTGTATCAGGTTGGGCAAATATAAGACTATCTGATTTGACACCTATGTTTTCAGCATATTCTATATCAAGTGAGTTTTCAGCATCAATATAAGCTACATAACCCCCATTTTTTTGTGTTTCAGCTACTGCTTGGAGCGCTACAGTTGTTTTTCCAGAGGATTCTGCTCCAAATAGCTCAATGAGTCGTCCTTTAGGATAACCACCGATCCCAATTGCGCAATCTAATGACAGAATACCTGAAGGTAGTGCCTGAACATGTTGTGAAGCTTTCCCTTCCTCATTCAAAATGGTATTAGAGCCAAACTTTTTTTCAATCGATTGTGTTGCTTTGGTAATAGCTAATTTCTTTTCTTCTGGATCATCTAATTTTCTTACTTTATAAGAATTATATTGAGGTTGTTCCATGATTTCTCCTTTCATTATTGTTTGAGGTAGGAATCAAAATATTGTTTATCAGTTAATTTCACGATGGAGCTAAATTCCAGTTCTAAATAATGTCCATCTATTTTTTTTAGGATTATTCCTGTTTTATCTTTCCAATCTACAATTATTCCATCTACATTTTTTAAATTCTTACCTACCTGGTACTCTATATTAATTTCAAGCTGAAGGCTCTTTGCGAAAGAAATCATGGTAAGAATCTCATCTTGTTCCAAAGAAAAATCTGGCTCTTCAAAGGTAAATTCTTTATGATAATCACGATGAGCTGAAGCAAGTTCGGCAGTCGCAAAAGGATTCCATTTCATTTTCCCTCTATCTTCATACGTTCTTATTGATTCATATTTACTATAAGACCTGTCAACACGACTCAATTCAAGCCCTCCAATCCACCTGCAGAGTGTCCTCCTACCATTTTGCTTCTTGCAACTGCACGTGACCCTTTCTTAAGAACAGTTGCTTTTTGAACAGAAACAAAGTGATATTTTTGACGAATCGAGTCAAGTGCTTCTTGAACAGCTTCGTCCTTTTTTTGTTTGATTGTTTCTTCGTTTTCTTCATCAGAATCAAAGAGTGAAATAAGTTGATAAGGTTCATCTATGAGATTATTGGCACTAACCCCAATCCGTCTAACTGCGCCTTCATCATATTTTTCATTCAATAGTCTGGTAGCAATTTCTTGTAAATCTTTAGTAGAGCTAGTTGGTTCAATCTTTCTAGAAACTGAGAGTGACTTTTTATAATCAGCCATTGAAAATCCCACAAAGAGCGAAAAATTTGTCGCTTTTTTCTTTGATTTTCGTAGTCTCACAGCAACTTGTTCAGCCATTTCATTTACTATCAATCCTATTTCCGATTTTCGAGTATAGTCTCTAGGTAGGGTTTGACTATTTGAGAAACTGACAGATTTCCTTTTGTACTTGTCAGTTAAACGTGTTTCATCAATTCCGTTGGCATGGAAAAATTGTTGAAGCCCAATCACTCCTAACTCACGCTTTAACATATCAGGGTCAGCATGAGCAAGCTCTTTTATTGAATGAATCCCTAACTTATTTAAACGTGCTTCAGTTCTTACATTAATACCCCAAAAGTCTGTCATATCAGATATTGACCACACTTTAGAGGGAACATCTTCATAGCGAATCAAGGCTCTCATGTTGGTATTATGTTTAGCATAATTATCCATTGCAAGTTTTGCGAGAAGTGGATTGTCTCCCATTCCAATTGTCACATATAAGCCAGTTTTATAATAAATTTTACGCTGCAGCATTTGAGCTAATTTATCCATTTGTTCGTATTTATCAGTAACTTTAGGAAAGAAGAAGTCCAAAGATTCGGTAACATCCAAACATGATTCATCTATCGAGTAAGCATGAATTTCATCTATAGAGGTAATTTCTCTTAAAATATTGATTACCTCTAAATTCTTTTTGATATATAGCAGCATTTGAGGAGGAACAATATAAGTTTGTCTTGCCCAACGTTCAACTTCAGCAATATATTTTGGATCAGGTTCAACCGTTTGTCCAAAAATATCTGTATGCTTTTTATGCCACAGATGATAGTTAAATTTACGGTTATGTACCAGGAACGGAAGTTCTTTGGAATGACTGACATTAGACATTCCAAATACTTTCTTGAAAGTTGGACTAGCAGCAAGTATTAACCCATTTGAATTATCAGCCCTGCTCATTACACACAGAGAAGTAGTGAGAGGATTTAAACCACGTTCAATACATTCAATTGAAGCGTAGTTTGATTTGACATCTTCAAAAAGTATAGCTCGTTGTGGTTCAACTGAGTAGTCAAAAAAGTTATTTAATTTTTGTTTTACCATTTGAACCTCCAGTAGTATAGCAAACACAAAACATCTGTTTAAATGATATTATACATTTAAAAAGTCCTAAAATCAACATATAATATCAGATAAAATAGTAAAATGGTATATCTGATGTTATCCTTAAATCTTAGAGTCACTATTGTATAATTTAGACAAAGGACAAAAACATGCAAAAACGCTACTCAAAAGAATTTAAAGAAACCCTTATCGCCTTCTATCATTCTGGTCAATCCGTCACCCAGCTGTCTAAAGAATACGACGTGGCCCCTGCAACAATTTATAAATGGATAGACCTCTACTCTAAATCTAATGAAAGCTCCGTCTCTAAAGCTGATTTTCTAGAATTAAAAAGACAACTGGCTAAAGTTAAGGAAGAACGAGACATCTTAAAAAAAGTATTGACCATATTCGCCGAGAAAAAGAAGTGAGTGCTGCGGATATGACTCAAACCATTAAAACTTTAGCACTCAATGTCAGGCTCAGCTGTCAACTCCTTGATATTCCTGAATCAAGTTATTATGAACGGATTAACCGACATCCATCTAAAACTCAATTAAGGAGACAATACCTGTCACTCAAAATTTCTCAACTCTTCAATGCTAACCGAGGAATCTATGGTGCTCCTAAAATTCATCATCTTCTACTTAAACAAGGGGAAAAAGTCGGGTTAAAACTGGTACAGAAGCTAATGAAGCAACTTCAACTCAAGTCTGTAGTCATTAAGAAATTTAAGCCTGGATACTCACTAAGTGATCACATCAATCGAAAAAATCTCATACAGACTGAACCTACAAAGAAAAATAAGGTTTGGTCAACCGATATTACTTATATTCCTACTCAACAAGGATGGGCTTATCTCTCAACCATTATGGATCGTTATACTAAAAAAGTCATTGCTTGGGATTGGGGCAAGCGAATGACTGTAGAATTAGTGCAAAGAACTTTAAATAAGGCCATTAAATCACAAGACTATCCAGAAGCTCTTATTCTTCATTCTGACCAAGGAAGCCAGTATACGAGTCTAGAGTATGAAGAGTTGCTTAAGTATTATGGGATGACTCACTCTTTCAGTCGAAGGAGATACCCTTATCATAATGGCAGTCTTGAATCTTGGCATGGACATTTAAAAAGAGAGTGGGTGTATCAATTTAAATATAAGAACTTTGAAGAAGCCTATCAGAGTATTTTCTGGTACATCGAAGCCTTTTATAATTCAAAACGAATCCATCAAAGTTTAGGGTATCTTACACCTAATCAATTTGAAAAGGTGTAAGATACCCTAAAAACTTGACTTAACGTCAAATTGATACAAAAAAAAACAGAGAGAATATTTTTTCTCTGTTTTTAAAATCTGATCTTTAAGAATATAGATATTAGTAAATTTACCTATTTCTATATTTTTTGTTCTTTTAAAAAAACTTTATTCCTGTTTTTAAACAATTCTTCTTGAAATACTCTACTAGGCGTTCAAATTCATCATTATCTCTCCTTAAAGATTATCTTTTAAAACTGAATATCTACGTTTTTCATCTGCACTCAAATTTTGAGTAAAATCATCAATCAAAAATTGAATTGCTTCATAGTCGAATTTCAATTTATGCAATACTTTTATTGCTTCCAAACTTGTTTTTATTTCATCAGAAATTTTAAGGGTGACTTTTTGGTTTTTGAATTGATTTTTCTGTTTTTTTTCTGGTTTTACAATATTTATACTTGCATCAGCTTCAAACTTTTGAGTTGGAGATATTGCTCCTTCAACTTTTCGCTCTAATAAACCTTTTCTTGCCATATTATTCTTTTCTCTCCTTTACTCTTCAAATTCTATAAGTTTAGAAAGCATTTCTGAAACAACTTTCTCATACATTTCCAGTACTTTTCGGTCAAAACGATCTTCATCAGTTATACCATTTATACTAAATCGTTTAATGCGCTCCATTTGAGGAATCACTGTTTCAAAAACAAGGTCTTCTCCCCACTCTTCTTTTGCTGACTCAATAATTAGTTTATCAACAGAACCTCTACTATTTGACAACATCGGTAAAGCACCAAGCACCTCTATACCAAGTTCATATTTCATCTTCAGTTTAACTAGGGTTTTAATGTATTCAATTGCTCCTGTCATACTATCATCTTGTGTTTGAAGAGAAATTAGAACGTAATCACTAAACATAACAGCGTTACTTGTTACTTCTACACTTAATGGCGGTACATCTATTAGAATGATGTCATAATCTTCTTTTAAAGGTTCAAACAATGGTTCTAGGAGATGTGTTTCTTCATATTCATTGCTTGTATTCTTATATAAATACTTTGCGAAATCCTCAAAATCAATGTAGCTGGGAAGCAAATCAAGATTTTCTATAATTGAAACAGGCAAATCTTTTAAGTCACGTTGCTGAACACCCCACATCAAAGTTTTATCAATAGTCATTATTTCATTACTGTTTTGTGATTTAGTAAGTATCAATGCTTTTGTAGAATTTGATTGTGGGTCTAAGTCACATACTAACGTTTTTATACCAAGCTTAGCTAGAGTGTAGGCGATTAAGTATGTATTCGTTGTTTTACCGACTCCACCTTTTTGATTACCTATGATAATAGTAACTGCTTTTTTTCGTTTTTTAAATAGCTGTTTTGCTTGTTCTAATTCTTCCATCTTTGCCTCCTGTTAGATATATTATATCATATCTATACTAATATATAAATATAGAAATATCTATATTTATTAATTTATATTTCTAATACTCATCCTCATTTGTTGATATAAATGTTATATTCCAATTAATATCCTAAAAAATCAATTTAAGTATATTAGTATTATTCTATATTTGTAAATATCTATTTATCTATATATAGATATTTAACTTTATCTATATATAGATATTTTTTTATAAAGAGCTCTATATAACTATCGATCTCGAATTTTTATAGATATTAGTAAATTAGTAATTTTAGATATATAATAATATAAATATTTACTAATTTACTAATATCTATATTTCTATACTTATAAAAAACATTTGAAACTTCTACTTTTTTTTGTTATCCTATTGCTAACAAGAAACATCACAGAAAGGAACTGCAAAT
>NZ_JBBOVN010000004.1:0-33043 GCF_038006585.1 Lactococcus sp. FSL W8-0209
ATGTTTGAACTAGCAGTGTCTTGTATTGATACGGAAAATCCGCCCAAAGATAATATTATCTATCTTTCAAAAAAAGAGTTGTTTGCTTTTTTTGATGTATCATCAGCAAGTAAACACACACGTTTTAAAGAAGCCATTGAGTTGATGCAGAAACAAGCTTTTTTCCAAATTAAAGAAGTCAAAGATAAGGGTTATGAAATGACAAGCATTGTGCCTATTCCAACAGTTAAGTGGAACAGTTACAATGATGATGTAATGATACAATTTAATCAGTTTATTATGCCTTATCTGATTGACTTAAAGGCAGAGTTTACGCAATATAAAATTTCTGAATTAAAAGAACTCAATAGCAAATACAGCATTATCTTATATCGTTGGTTATCCATGAATTATAATCAATACGAGCATTATAGTTATAAGGGTGGGCGCCGAGAAGAACAAGTTGAAGCCTACCGCAATCCCTTAATCACAGTGAAAGAATTACGAGAAATAACTGATACGGTTTCTTTGTATCAGACCTTCAAAGATTTTGATAGCTACGTATTGAAAAATTCTTTAAAGGAAATCAACGCCTATACGTCTTTTAACGTGACCTATGAGAAAGTCAAAAAAGGGCGGAGCATTGATAGCATTGTCTTTCAAATCGAAAAGAAACGCCAAGCGGACGACAACAGCTACAAGATAGAAGACCAAGCCTATATTGAGGGCAAGAAAGCCAAAGAGGAAACCGAAAAAGACTTGTATACAGAAGCTATGCAAAGCAGGTACACTACTTTACTTTTAGAAAATATGCTTTTAAGTCCGTTTGAAATGCAAGATATAAAACTCATGTCAGGCTTGCAGGCACACGTGTACCCCCTTTATGACGAACTGAAAGACTTACGAGGGCTAAATGGTGTCAAAGATCACCTAAGTTATGTCTCTAGCAAGCGTGAAGAATATTCTAAACGCAATGTAGCGAAGTACCTAAAAAAAGCCATTGAACAATACCTACCAACGGTTAAAAGGCAGGAACTTTAAATGAACAAAATAATTAGTATCAAACAAAAATTTTTGTGTAAAGATTGTGAGTATATTTTAGAAATTTCTCGTTTAAAAGTAAAAAAAGCAAAACAATATGGTGGTGTCTATTGCCCAAGGTGTGGCAAAAAAATTATGGATAATGAAATAAAAAAAGTTTAGAATAATGGTTCTGTTGCGAAGTTTGAAAATCAAACGCGTTCTCTCTGAACTCCAAATATCTTAGGCTGTTACTCCCATTAATACCTTGATTTCAGTAGACACCGAAAAGCAGAAGAGCGTTCCATTTCTTCGGTTCTTTTTATATATTCCTCGAATGGTCTCCATGCCCTTAATCGTGGAAGAGGCTGTACGGAGACTTTGATAAAATTTATTCCGTCGTCTAATAGGTCGATGGTCTTGTTCTATTAAATTGTTAAGATACTTCACAGTTCGGTGCTCTGTCTTAGTATATAAACCCACACTCTGTAACTTTCTAAAGGCGGAGCCAAGAGAAGGTGCTTTATCGGTCACAATTGCTTTCGGCTCACCAAACTGTTTATGGAGTCGTTTTAAGAAAGCATAGGCTGCTTGCGTATCCCGTTTCTTTCGTAACCAGATATCTAAGGTTAAGCCGTCCGCATCAATTGCACGATAAAGATCATGCCAACGTCCCTTAATTTTGATATAGGTTTCGTCCATTTTCCATGAATAGAAGGATTGTCTATTTTTCTTCTTCCAAAGATCATAGAGGACTTTGCTGTACTCTTGCACCCAACGATAAATCGTAGTATGACAAACATTTATTCCACGATCATATAACAATTCCTGAACTTCACGATAGCTTAGATTGTAACGCAGGTAGTAACCAACAGCGACAATAATGACGTCTTTTTTGAATTGTTTGCCTTTAAAATGATTCATTACTCTGTCCTCTCTGTCTTTTTTCTCAATTTTACACTAAAATAGATTTTTTGGAAAACTTTGCAACAGAACCGTCTTTTTCAAATCAATTCCAAATCAAAGTTAAATATCAATCAAAAGATAAATTAACTGAAATTTATGGTTTTGTTTCTGAATTCATCAATAATCAAGTGAGAATATAATCAACAGATAAAATGTACCTCATCTCTATTGAACAAATTATAAATATTTCATAGCAAAAAAGCTCATGTTAATAAATAACATGAGCTTTTTTGTATTCATTATAGATATAGTTTAATTAAATCATTCAGAAATTGGGATGTATTTTTATAATTTTGTTTTTCTGCCAATTTTTCAAGGCCTTCTTTTACAGAAGGTTCTAAGGTAAATGAATATGATTTTTTATTTTCTTCTGATTCAATTTTTTTTGGGAGTTCCACTTTTGACTTAGCTAAAGAACTGTTTGATAACACTGTTTTTACTTTTTTATCATCTACATCAAATGCCATTTTCTCTCACTTTCTTTACTATTATAGCTTAATTATATTTACAATATATTTATATTTACAACATATTTACGATATAATGCAAATGGAATTATATTATATCTAAACTATATTTATTTTATATTAGAATTGTAGTTATGCTTTTATTTTATTAGTTATTTCATTAAATGCAAAATTTAATTTTTCATAAAAAACTTTATTACTATTAAAAACATCTTTATCTTTTTCCATTTCAACTAAGGGAACTCCGTCAAGTGTCGAACGGTTAAATAATTCTTTCTCTGGAATCATAGCAATAGTTCCTTTATCTTGTGATATTTTTTCAGAAAACTCTCTTGATGACTTAGTATTATGTCTTATTCTATTTCCAACAAAATATGGTATTGCTGTGATATATGTTTCCCGTGTCCGTGCATCAATAACCTCATCTTTAAAATTTTGAAGGCGTTCAATCAACAAACTTTTTGACATATATCCGTATTGGCTAGGTTCTATTGGGCTTAAAATATAATGACTAACAGCAATTGCATTTTTTGTAACGGTTTGAAAATCTGGATGACAATCAATAAGTATAAAATCAAATTCTTTTATTCTATCAACATTATCTTGAAGCCACATCATTAATAATAAATCTTTATTATGTTTTGAGCTTAACTCTACTTCTAATTCATCTAACATTGGAGAAGCAGGAATGATGCTCAAATTATCATGTATTTTATGAATTTCTACTTCTTCATTCATAAATGCATTGTAAATTGTATTTTCATTTGTAAACAAATTATATGTTTGACTTAAACTGCATTGGTGGTCAGTATCAATTAAAAGAACTTTGTATCCCTGTCTTGATAACCATTCTCCAAAATTGAAAGTAATTGTTGTTTTACCAACTCCGCCTTTTACTGCTGATACGCTAATAATCTTCATGGCATTCCTTCATCTATTCACAATATAATTATATTGTATTTATGTTATAAGTATATTATAGCACAAATAGAAATTAAGTCAAATTATAAGTATGTTATGTTTACAATATGTTTATATTGTAAATGTTCAGTGCTTGTTATTTTTCAAAGCTTTGCATTCTCTGATTTCATTTTACAAAAGTTCAGAATAAAAAATTTTTAATAATTAAAGGGGATTGATTAACCAAAATTATTATAATAAATTTATATTAGTTAGTAGAGAAACTTCCAAAAGCATTGTAAATATAGTTATAATATAACTATATCACGTTTATAATATATCTAAGATATAGTCGCAATATGTTTATGTTGCGACTTTTATAAATTTTTATGAAATTGCATATGTAACGACAATGTGATAAAATAATTTTAATAATAAAAAATTGAATCGGGAAAAAAAGATAAAAAAAGACTAGTTGCTGGAAACAACTAGACGAATTTTATTAGTTAGTAGTTCGGATTAACTACTTAGCCTATCTAATCTTAACTTGGCGGAAAAGGTTAGATACACATTTCAATCTTTAATTATTCTACAATTATACCAAAATAATAAATGTTTTTCAACACTATTATGCTATTTAATTACCGAATAATTTAAAGAATAAAGATGTAATGGACTAAGTAGCAAAAGACTACCAGTCCATTTTTTTATTTTCCAAATGAGAGGGGGTGTATCAATTTAAATATAAGAACTTTGAATAAGCCTATCAGAGTATTTTCTGGTACATCGAAGCCTTTTATAATTCAAAACGAATCCATCAAAGTTTAGGGTATCTTACACCTAATCAATTTAAAAAGGTAAGTGCTTAAAATAAATAGATTAAAATTCTACGTTTGTTACTCTAAAAACTTGACTTAACGTCAATATCCGAGAGGGCGATATTGTCGTGGTGACAGAATTAGACCGCTTAGGACGAAATAACAAAGAATTAACCGAACTGATGAACCAAATTCAACAAAAAGGCGCAACGCTGGAAGTCTTAAACTTGCCATCCCTGACAGGGATTGAAGACGATAATTTAAGGCGTTTAATCAATAACTTAATGATTGAATTGTACAAATACCAAGCAGAAAGTGAACGAAAACGGATTAGAGAACGGCAAGCCCAAGGGATTGCCATTGCCAAATAACGTGGACGATTTAAAGGACGAAAAAAGAAATATTCTTTTGAAGATGAGGGATTGCAACATGCCTTTGATTTATACCAACAAGGATTAACAGAAAAAGAAATCGAGCGTAAAACTGGAATTAATCGAACGACTTTTCGACGTTATCGTCAAAAATATAACGTGATAAGAGAAGACAGAAAAGAATAAGCTGATATTAGCCCTCAGAAGGGTTTTTTCTTTTAACTATTATATTTATTACCAACTCACGTTTAAAATGTCTTAGAATGCAAACTATGAGCTTCTAGGACTATTTAAAGTCTTATCCTCTCTCAAAGTAGTCACGACCGTGAGAGAGTTTTTCTTAGTGGCAGAATGTAGCAATTCTAAATGCAAGGCGTACAAGCGGAGCGACAAGAGCAAACAGGGAGTTAAAAATCAGAACATCCATTCAATGTTTTTGACTTTTTCTTTTGACCCTGATTTTAAGATTGAAAAAAATAAAAAATAGACTTGCCTTAGCAAGTCCTTTTATTAATTTATCTTATATATTTTAATCTTTTGTTCTTTTGCGTGATAAAAAAGTCAGTGTTAGTGAGGCGTTACTAGAATTAAGTAAACAGAAAAAGCGATGTATATGAACAGAAAAAGCGATGTATATGAACAGAAAAAGCGATGTATATGAACAGAAAAAATATAAATACTGTTTGTTTTGTGATATAATAAAAGCATAGAGAAATTATGACCGCAAAATCACTTTCTCTATGCTTATTCTTAAACACTCACAAAGGAGTATTTCTATGTCTATTATACCAGAAAAACAAAAAAATCAAAAGCAGGTGCTGACCGTGAATGACCTTGAAAAACGTAAAGTGGTGGAGCATAACAGCTTGATTACCTCTATTGCTAAAATGCAAAAGACCGCTCTAAAAATGTTTGAACTAGCCGTATCTTGTATTGATACGGAAAACCCGCCCAAAGATAATATTATCTATCTTTCAAAAAAAGAGTTGTTTGCTTTTTTTGATGTATCATCAGCAAGTAAACACACACGTTTTAAAGAAGCCATTGAGTTGATGCAGAAACAAGCTTTTTTCCAAATTAAAGAAGTCAAAGATAAGGGTTATGAAATGACAAGCATTGTGCCTATTCCAACAGTTAAGTGGAACAGTTACAATGATGATGTAATGATACAATTTAATCAGTTTATTATGCCTTATCTGATTGACTTAAAGGCAGAGTTTACGCAATATAAAATTTCTGAATTAAAAGAACTCAATAGCAAGTATTCGATTATCTTGTATCGCTGGTTATCTATGAATTATAACCAGTACGAGCATTATAGTTACAAGGGCGGGCGTCGAAAAGAACAAGTGGAAGCCTACCGCAACCCGTCAATTTCAATTCGAGAATTACGAGAAATAACTGATACAATTACCGATTATAAGTTAATGCACCAATTTACAGAGTGGGTACTAGAAAAACCACTGTCAGAAATCAATGCTCATACTTCTTTCAACGTCACTTACGACAAGATTAAAAAAGGGCGTTCAATTGACAGCATTGTTTTTCATATTGAGAAGAAACGCATGGCAGACGATAACAGCTACAAGTTGGAAGATAAAGTCTACCAAGAAGATAAAGCACGTAAAGCAGAAACAGAAAAAGACCTTGTTTTCCAAGCTATGCAAAGCCCTTATACAAGGCTGTTGATTGAAAATATGTTTTTAAATGTTTATGAAACAACGGACAGTCAAATAATGGCAGGCTTACAGGCACACGTGTACCCCCTTTATGACGAACTGAAAGAATTACGAGGGCTTAATGGGGTCAAAGACCACTTGTCTTATGTGAGAGCTAAACAAGAGGACTACTCAAAGAAAAATATTTGTAAGTACCTCAAAAAATCCATTGAACAATACCTACCAACGGTTAAAAGGCAGGAACTTTAAATGAACAAAATAATTAGTATCAAACAAAAATTTTTGTGTAAAGATTGTGAGTATATTTTAGAAATTTCTCGTTTAAAAGTAAAAAAAGCAAAACAATATGGTGGTGTCTATTGCCCAAGGAGTGGCAAAAAAATTATGGATAATGAAATAAAAAAAGTTTAGAATAATCTCTAAACTTTTTTTTTATACTTATCAGGTTTTTGTTTATTTATCATATTTGAAAATATTTGTAAAAGCTGTTCTGTTTCATCAACAGTTAAATGTTTTGCTTCAAGATATTTTTCAAGTAAAGCGCCTTTTTGAATTAATTGCCGTGTCCGTTTTTTTCGTTCTTTATGGTTTTCAGAATTATTCTGTAAAACAGAACGATTAATTTTTATTTGAACTTGTTTTGCTTTTTCTCTTTCTTGAATTAACAAATTTTCTAATTTCTTAATTTGTTCAAAATCAAGTTGTTCATTATCAAATTTTTTTAAAATTGTTTCTTGCTTATTGATTGCCTTTTCTAACTGTTCAATCGAGGAAGATAAATCTTTTTTATTTTTAATAGTCATAACTATTACTCATTCAAGGTTTTATTTTCATTTTCTAAAGTCGTATTTTTGAATTGTTGATGAACTGCATTTTTTGAATTTGAAATGACTAAAGAAACAAATTTTTTAATCTTATCTTCTGAATCAAAATCAGAAATAGAAATTTCTAAACCTTTTAAGAGTTCTTCTCCAATACGAGTATTAATGTATCTTTTTTGTTGTCCAATTTTTCTATTGATAATTTTAATGTCTTCTTGTTTCTTTGCTAATTCTTTTTGTAAATCTTCCAAGCTTTTTTTCTTTGCCATAACTTCCTAGTCCTTTCTTATTTGAAACACTTATTGATAATTATATTCTATCAAATCCAAAAAAATAAGGCAAAAGACAGATAAGTATAAAATACTAATAAAAAGTGGTAAAATATCCCTAAGATATAAGGGCGCACTTATATACCATGAAAATCATGGTATAAATTGCCAATATTTTAGATTAAACGTGTTGGAAAAACTCGCTTTGCTCATGTAAATAAAAACGTTATAAAGTATTATAGCGAGCTTACTATGTGTGTATACACATAGGTTAAAAAGTAATCATCTTCCACTCGGTAACAACTAAAATTTACATTTTAGTTTGTTCCTCGTTTCAGACGATTCTTTTTATTTTTGGGGCGTTGCCCCATCCCCCATATTCTATTTTTTTGTTGTTGCCAAAGGTAACTTCTGATACAGTATATTTTATGTTTTTAGCACTACTCCAATTCATTGGAGTGTAAGTGTGCCCTTGGATATTTAAAATTATTTATTCGGGTCTACTAGGTCTACTGAGTAGACAAAGGAAATAGACGCATTTATGCCGGGAAATTTATTGTGCGTTGAGAAGAACCCTTAACTAAACTGGCAGACGAATGTCGGTATAGCGTGAGCTATTAAGCCGACATTAGACAAGTTTTGGGATTGTTAAGGGTTCCGAGGCTCAACGTCAATAAAGCAATTATGATTTATTACTCGACAAAATCTATATCGTCATAAGCTTTTGTCCAATGATTAGGTTGTAATTCTGTTAATTTTTTATATTTAACTTCTTGATCTTCGTTAGTTACACCTACTTTTATTTGGTTACCCCAATATAATAATCTTTCTTGGCATGTCCCACATGGCGTGAGTATTTTAAATTCGCTCTTTTCGTCATCTCTAACAACGCAAATTGAGTGAGTTATAATGTCTTGGTATTTATGTGCTTCTAAGATTGAACCTGTTTCAATACATAATGCACTAGAGGCGTTTATGATTTCTGGGGCGACTGAAGTGTATGTTTTACCATTTTTTGAATACATTGCTGCTGCACCTCCCCACCCTTTTGGATACCTTTCTTTTATTAGTGCTTTAGCGTCTTCGAAAAGTTTTTGTTCTATATTCATTTTTTCCCCTTAATTTTTGTTTCTGCGAACTTATTGACAGGTAAATTCTTAAATATTGATGACTAAATCGCTTTGTTCTTTAATGTACGGGTCGTGAGTTACAATTATGACTGTTTTACCTGCTATATCCACTTCGTCTCGTAGTAATCTTATAACTTCATTTCTATTTTTTAAATCTAGAGAACCAGTAGGCTCATCTGCTAGTATTATTTTGCTATCTTTTAATAATGCTCTAGCAATAGCGACACGTTGTTTTTCCCCTCCAGAGAGGCTGTAAATTTTTGTACTTAGTCGATGTTCAATATTTACTTTTTTTAAAAAGTGTTTCATTTTTATTTGTTTTTCTTTTTTAGACATTTTAGAATACACTAAGCTAATATTTAAATTTTTTTCTATACTTTCATCTTCAATTAACGCAAAATTTTGAAATAAATATGAAATGGTATTGCGACGTAGTTTTAATGCAGTCGTACTGTTAAAAGGAGGAGCGAAAGACCCATCAAAGTAATATTTACCATCATCATAATCTTCCACGAGCCCAATGATATTCAAAAGTGTAGATTTACCAGAACCGCTAGAACCATATATCGCCACCATTTTTCCTTTAGGAATTTCTAAGTTAAAGTTGTTAAAAATATGATTATTTTTATAACTTTTATTTAAGTTTTCAATTTTTAACATACTACTCTCCTTTTAAAAAATTTAACATTAATTTTTTTTGTAACTTTTTAGAAAGCCAGATTGTTATTATGATTTCAATCATAAAATATAATAATAAAGCTTCTAAAATAATAATTCTATTTTGTTGTAGTGCTCCATAAATTAAGAAAATTAACCCTTGTATAGAGAGCAACACAAACAAAGATTTGTACGTTCTCAAGTATGACATTCCGTAAAGATAACTGACAGCGATCTTCTTTTTATAAAATTCGAAATAAAAGAAAGTAGTAGATAAAATCATAGATAAAAAGATCAGTATTATTAAACCATTAGTTACAGTATAACTTAAAGGGTTTCCAATAGATGATAAGTAATCAGACCTATTAATATTATTTACTGTGATTAAAGAGGGGTGAGTTTCCAATTGTCCATGTTTTTTAAGTATTTTTTCGATAGAATTATATGTTTTATCTTTTGTACCAAGGATTTTAAACTTCATTGTTGCATTATGTAAAGCATCAAGATTTTGTCCTACATTTTTTGATGTATATATTTCCAATAAATCAGGAGTTATATTCCCATTACTACCATCTAGAAGTTTAAACTTTTGATTATCTTTCATGAAATAATAATGGATAGTTGGTGAAGAAAAAGATGAAGAAGAAGCATAAAATTTCTTTATATCTTTTAAGTAAGGCTTCAACTTATCTGATACCACTACAATACCGGACGTATTATCATTGTTTATGAGTATCGATTTGTTATCCGATGTTTTAATATTGAATTTCAAAAGATAATTATAGTTTAGTTGTAAAACATTTTTTTCATCACTATTTTCAACGTTTAATCTTATAGGATTAACATAGAGCCCATCATGTTTCTCAGCGTAATTAAATAAATCAGAAGTTAGATCTGAATTATTGTTGTAAGAACTATCACTGTTCAGTGTATAACCAACATATTCAGGATAGAGAACTGAATAGTCATTTCCTGTTTTTGTGTTAGTATTAAGGCCACTATTTATAAGATAAATTAAAGAAGCACTTGTAGAAATTGTAACCAAAAAAACGAAAGCTTTAATTGAGTATAAAGTATAGTGGCTGTATTTAAAGAAAGATTTTGAATTAATTTGATTTGAAAGAGAAAACTTAGATACAAGTAAAACAGCAAGGTAAGAAATAATAACTACTATTGACATCATAAATATTATCAGAATTGTATATTCAAAATTTAAAGATTTAAAATTTGCAAGACTCACAATTAAATAAATTAATAATGCGGTACAACAAAACTCCTTCATAAATAATAGCTTAGTTATCTTAGTAGAACTAAGTCCATTAAGACGATAAATAGCAATCTTTTTGTTGTTGGACACAAGCCATACGAATAATAAAATTGCAAAAAATATATTAGATATAACAATGAATAAAGTTAAATTACTATTATTATAACCAATGAAATCTCCATAATGAGTATCATACTGGTTGGGATTGGAGGATAATAAGTCTTTATCTTGTATGTTTAATCCATATTTTTTATTTAGTAGGTTTGCAAGTTCTTTAAGCCCTTTAGATTTATTTTTATTATCAATATATATATCACTATTTTTTAGTTGAACAGATGTAATTTTTGATAATGGAAAATTCAAAAAAACGTACTCAAATCCATGAGTTACAAACACTTTATCTTCTTTGGGAAAACGTTTCGTATGAAAAAACATCACGCGGTTTATAGGTTTAATAAAATCAACATTCCCTTTACCGTCATTTTTACTTGCAACATAGGTTACTCTGAAAGTGAAAGATGTATCAGTAGCCTCTGATACATCTTTCACTTGTGATATAAGATTGTTATCGTATTTTACATTTGTAGGAAGCTGTATCTTTGATAACTCACTTGGCTCATAATTCTTTTTTATTTTGGAATCTATGAGACTATTTTTAATCATGTTTGCAGAAGAAAAAGAAATAACAGTAAATAGAATTAATAGTAATAATTTAGTAACTCTATTCATTAGAACTCCTTACCAAGCTTGATACCAACCTGACAAATTACCATTCCAAGCACCGACAACTTTAGCATAGGAAATTTGGTTAGCTGAAGCATTCCCGCTGTCACCTCTTCGACTTCCAACTTTAACCCAGCTTGAGTGCCATTTATTAATTTTTGCATTATCATGTCCAGTTGACTGGCTAATTGAGGGGTTAAAACGATCAGCATAAACATTGTTCCAACCTCCTGGAACGAAAGTTTGTGCAGCTGAAACTGCTGTACCTGAAATTAATAGTGAAGCAATAGCCAATACTACTATTTTTTGCTTCTTGCTTTTGTTTCTAATTGTTGCTCGTGAAATTGATGAGTTCATATGTAACCTCTTTCTTATTTTATAAAATTATCTTAACATTTAAATCTGACAAAAACAATAACGTTATATAAATATAGTTGAAGTTATGAAAAACTAGTTTATTTTTTGAACCAGCCTTTTAACAAGTCGCCGAATCCAGCGCCGTGCTTTTCTGTTTCTTCTTTTTGTTTGCGTAATTCAGGATTTTGACAAATCTAGGAGCTGAGCGTTGTAAAAGTCGTTCGCCTCAAGGTTTTCAATTGAAATTAGAAATGATACTTTTAGCGTATTCTTTATTGTTAAAATCAGCTAAATCACTGGAACCAGAGACTTTAAGATATTCTATCGGGTATCAAGTCATGGCTAAATAATCAACTAGCAATTCGGGTAAAAAATAAAGCATTTATATAAATGCTTTTCTTTTTGAAATATAACAGAATTTGTAGTTTTAAGATAACTTATCTATCTCAGCTATCTGTATTTTTTCTCAATTTTACACTAAAATAGATTTTTTTGAAAACTTTGCAACAGAACCCTCACAATCATATTTTTTAAGACTATCTTTTTGTAAATCCAAATTTTGAAGTCCTGTTGAAACTCGTGCATATCCGATATTCATTTTATTCTCCTTTGTTCTAATTTATTGTATCATAACTTAAAAAGATATCTATAAATGAACATAGAATAAATTACGGGTTAATGAACAATAAATGTAAATGATTTTGAGAGTTTTAATAACAAAAGAAGAGTGTCCAGAAAATGACCATTTTATGGACACTCAAATATAAAAGGGTTCTGTTGCAAAGTTTTCTGATAAGTCTATTTTAGTGTAAAATGAATAAAAATGACAGCGAGGATATATCAATGAACTATTTTAAAGGTAAACAATTTCAAAAAGATGTGATTATTGTCGCTGTTGGTTATTATCTACGTTACAATCTAAGCTATCGTGAAATTCAAGAACTCCTTTATGATCGTGGGATTAACGTTTGTCACACAACTATTTATCGTTGGGTACAAGAATACAGTAAAGTCCTCTATCATCTCTGGAAAAAGAAAAATAGACAGTCCTTCTATTCGTGGAAAATGGATGAAACTTATATCAAAATCAAACGTCGTTGGCATTATCTCTATCGTGCAATTGATGCGGATGGATTGACTTTAGACATCTGGCTACGCAAGAAACGGGATACTCAAGCTGCTTATGCGTTCTTGAAACGACTACATAAACAGTTTGGTCAACCAAGAGTAATTGTCACGGATAAAGCGCCCTCTATTGGTTCTGCATTTAGAAAGTTACAGAGTAACGGTTTATATACTAAGACAGAGCATCGAACCGTGAAGTATCTCAATAACCTCATTGAGCAAGACCATCGACCAATCAAACGACGCAATAAATTTTATCGAAGTCTACGAACTTCCTCAACCACGATAAAGGGCATGGAAACAATTCGAGGAATATACAAAAAGAACCGAAGAAATGGAACACTCTTCGGCTTTTCGGTCTCTACTGAAATCAAAATCTTAATGGGAATAACAGCCTAAGATAATTGAAATTCAGAGAGGTTGTATTTTATTTTAAAACTTCGCAACAGAACCTTTGGGACTCCTGCGTCAAAGAAGTTAAGAATTCAACTCATTAATTTTCTTTAATAGTATATCATAAATATGTGGAGCTATACTATAAAAGTAGACACAAATAGGTGTGTGATATTGGAAAGTCAACGAAAAACTAGACACGGAGTTAAGAGAATTTAAGAATTATATTTTTCAAAGTCTTTTGGAGACTTGTAATCAAGACCTGAATGCATCCTTTTTGTATTGTAATAGGTCTCAATGTATTTAAATATTTCTTGAGTAGCCTCAGCTCTTGTCTCAAAATGAGCATCATTAATAAGCTCCCTCTTTAGCGTCTTATAAAAAGACTCCATCATTGCATTGTCATAGGGATTTCCTTTACGACTCATGCTAGATTGAGCACCGACTTGACGAAGAGTAGATTGATAACGAGAGCTTGTATATTGACTCCCTTGATCAGTATGGACAATCAAGCCAGGCTGAGGATGTTCTTTCCCACAAGCTTGTAAGAAGCAATCCCTCACCAGTTTATCTTGCATCCGTGAAGACATTGACCAGCCTACAATCTTACGTGAAAAAACGTCGATATTCACGGCTAAGTATAAGGTGCCTTCTTTGGTAGGGATATAGGTCATGTCTCCCAGCCATACTTTATTAGGAGCTGTTGCTTTAAAGATCTGATTAATTAAATTGGGTCTTGAAAGCGAAGCTCCTTTTCTGTTGTAATGTTTATATTTATAACGGCTTCCCTTGGCATAAAGTCCCATCAAGTGCATCAGTTTCCCAACACGTTTCGTGTTGGTCATAATACCAGTATTATGAAGTACCTTGGTAATTCTAACCGCACCATAGCGTCCCTTATGCTCATGAAAGACAGCTTTTATCTTCTCTGAGAGAATTTCTCTCTCCACTTGTTGTTTTGAAGGACGACGATGCATGTATTCATAGAAACCTGAGCGAGAAACCTTAAGAACTTTTACTGCATGCTTAATTTTTATCTTCCCATGATGTTTCAAGAGAAATTCAAAACGTTTTACTTGCTTCGCTTCAAGAAGACCCGGAACTTTTTAGAAGTTCAAGTTCCTCCTGAAGATAACGATTTTCTTTCTCTAACAATTTAATCTTATGTTGGGCTGACGTTAAGTCAAGTTTTTAGAGTAACAAACGTAGAATTTTAATCTATTTATTTTAAGCACTTACCTTTTCAAATTGATTAGGTGTAAGATACCCTAAACTTTGATGGATTCGTTTTGAATTATAAAAGGCTTCGATGTACCAGAAAATACTCTGATAGGCTTCTTCAAAGTTCTTATATTTAAATTGATACACCCACTCTCTTTTTAAATGTCCATGCCAAGATTCAAGACTGGCATTATGATAAGGGTATCCCCTTCGACTGAAAGAGTGAGTCATCCCATAATACTTAAGCAACTCTTCATACTCTAGACTCGTATACTGGCTTCCTTGGTCAGAATGAAGAATAACAGCTTCTGGATAGTCTTGTGATTTAATGGCCTTATTTAAAGTTCTTTGCACTAATTCTACAGTCATTCGCTTGCCCAAATCCCAAGCAATGACTTTTTTAGTATAACGATCCATAATGGTTGAGAGATAAGCCCATCCTTGTTGAGTAGGAATATAAGCAATGTCGGTTGACCAAACCTTATTTTTCTTTGTAGGTTCAGTCTGTATGAGATTTTTTCGATTGATGTGATCACTTAGTGAGTATCCAGGCTTAAATTTCTTAATGACTACAGACTTGAGTTGAAGTTGCTTCATTAGCTTCTGTACCAGTTTTAACCCGACTTTTTCCCCTTGTTTAAGTAGAAGATGATGAATTTTAGGAGCACCATAGATTCCTCGGTTAGCATTGAAGAGTTGAGAAATTTTGAGTGACAGGTATTGTCTCCTTAATTGAGTTTTAGATGGATGTCGGTTAATCCGTTCATAATAACTTGATTCAGGAACATCAAGGAGTTGACAGCTTAGTCTGACATTGAGTGCTAAAGTTTGTATGGTTAGAGCCATATCCGCAGCACTCACTTCTTTTTCTCGGCGAATATGGTCAATACTTTTTTTAAGATGTCTCGTTCTTCCTTAACTTTAGCCAGTTGTCTTTTTAATTCTAGAAAATCAGCTTTAGAGACGGAGCTTTCATTAGATTTAGAGTAGAGGTCTATCCATTTATAAATTGTTGCAGGGGCCACGTCGTATTCTTTAGACAGCTGGGTGACGGATTGACCAGAATGATAGAAGGCGATAAGGGTTTCTTTAAATTCTTTTGAGTAGCGTTTTTTCATGTTTTTGTCCTTTGTCTAAATTATACAATAGTGACTCTAAGATTTAAGGATAACATCATTAAATATGGTATAATTTAAGGTATATAATATGTATATGGAGATACCATGAATCAAAAAAAGAGGCGTCATTATCGTAAGAAAAAACACACAGTACTAAAAGTTATTTCAATTATTTTTGTATTAGTAATTATCGCTGTTGCTTCTATAGCCTACGCCGCTTATAGAAATGTTGAATCAACCTTTTCAACATCATATGAAAATTTTCCTAAAACAACAAGTATCCACTTAAAAAAGTCTAAAACATTCACCACACTTATCATTTTAACTGGTAAAAATAATTCTAAAAATACAGCTTATGCTACTGTTTTAGCTTCAACGAATGTAAAGACAAATCAAACTACTTTCATGAACTTCCCAGTTTTTGCGACAATGCCTAATCAAAAAACAATCACTGAAGTTTACAATACGAATGGAGATGATGGAATTTTCCAGATTGTTAAAGACCTATTGAATGTGTCCATTAACAAAGTAATTCAGATCGATGTTAATAAAATGGGATCACTTGTACAGGCCACTGGTGGAATCACCATGCAAAATCCAAAGGCATTCAATGCTGAAGGTTATGAGTTTAAACAAGGAACTGTTAATTTACAAACTGCTGATCAAGTCCAAGCCTATATGACACAAATTGACGATACTGATTTGGATGCTTCAATCACTCGGATTCAAAATGTCTCAATGGAACTCTACGGAAATATTCAAAAAATTGCTCATATGAAAAAACTTGAAAGTTTCAATTACTATCGAGAAATTCTCTATGCTTTTTCAAACACTGTTAAAACCAATATAAGTTTCAATGATGCTAAAACGATCGTTATGAGCTACAATAAGGCTCTAAAGAATACCAGCAAGCTCAATCTACATACAACAGATGAAAATGGAGCTAAAGTCGTTTCTCAAACAGAATTAGACTCAGTCAAAACCCTTTTTGAAAAATCTCTAAAATAAAAGAACCAAGAGGTTCTTTTATTTTTATTTCATCACAATATAATCCGGTACGGCTCGATCATCTTGACTAGCAACAATCGTTTTACCATTGACAGATAGTTGACTTGAGCCGCCACTATCAAGTAATAACATATTTTGGAGCTTCAAATTTGATACTGATTTCATTATATTATCATAACCTGCATTTGTATCACTCAAGATAGCATAGAGATTATTATCTTTATCATTCGCAATAAAAATATGGATCTTCCAATCTACTGAGCCATCACTTGGTTGAATTTTACCATCACGGATAATTGCAGTACCAAAATCATAGGCTTGTTGCCCTCCGTTTTTAATAATTGTTGAAGCAGGTGTACTTGAATCATAAATTTTGCACGAACCATCTTTGTTAATAACAAAAGCATATTGAGTCGTTGTACCTGGGCTCCAGTCTTGAATCAACTTTCCATTATTAATTTGAAATCCAGCTACTTGTCCTGTCTGCATATCAAATGCGGAAGCATTCATAATCAAAGCATTAGGATACTTAGCTATAACTTCTGACATTTTCATCCGTTGATCTGTACGATTGGTAACTGTTTTTAAGACTTCCGGATTGTTAATTCGATAAATAGTGATATTATTCGTAGATAAATCAGTAAATTTATCTAGATTTACCTTTGAGGGAACTTTAACCCACTCTGGTACACCAGCATCATCTACAAGTACTATACTACCCACAGCAGCTTCTTCACCTTTTTGCTCTACATAACCATTAGAAACCGAAGTTTTGGTCGGTTGATCCGAACTGTTTGTTTTCGTATGATCAGTAGGAATAAGTGAATCTATTAAGGTATAAGCCCCTGCTCCTATAAGGGAAATTATTATTAAGATAGGTACAATTATCAGCCAAATATTCTTTTTCTTTTTCTGCTCCATGTCTTTTCCTTTCTTGCTATTCCTTGTTTTTTTACTTGATAAAGTTATTCGCCCAGCTCTTTTCTGAACCATTCTTTTAGCTCTTTTGGTGAATATTCTTCTTGTGCAATATTCTCCATTTTTGATGCAAGGATATTTAAACCTTGAGCAAATTGATAGAGGTGCTCTTGATCTTGAACTTTAAGATAATCTCTTTTTCTGCTCATAATTATACTAAGCTCAGCGATGAAATCTGATAATCTTATTATATCATTTTTGTCTAAATCATCATTAAATGTTACATTTTTCAGTGTATTGTCAAAATTATTAAGATTTGTCAAAAAGTTCTTATGAGATAATGTTTTTTTTTCATCGATTTCTTGAAAGAGGATAGCAAATTGATCAAACGAAGCTTTAATTGTATCTAATGGATGTTCGAGAATTTCTTGTTTTTGATCTATACGTATATGATTTCTTGATACCCGATTTTTCATTTTTCCTAAAAGTTCTGAGGCCATAAGCCATAGCTGTGTCTTTAATAAGATATTAGAAAGAGTATAGATGAGTACACCTAAGATAATTTGGAGTATCAGCTGAATTATTGTCATTTTAAACGATTGATTCATCCAAAAAACTACGACAAACATCAATAAGCCTGAGATAAAATACTTCCAAAGTCCACCAAATAAATCACTGAATGAAAACTCTTTTCTGATTGATAAATATTGGTAAGCTGTAACTGCAAATTCAGATACCACAGTTGCTACCGTTGCTCCGATCACTCCAAATAACGGTATAAATGCTAGATTAACAACGATATTTAAAATAGCACCAAAAGTCACTGAAAAAGTATATGGTTTCATCCTATTTAAAGGCAAAAGGTACTGAGTTCCAAAAACATTACTCATTGGAATGAATATGATAATCGGAGCTTCAATCATCATGATTAAACCAACCATCTCAAAAGATTTCCCCCAAAAAAATGGTGCAAATTTCAAAGAAATCCCTAAAATTCCAAAAAATATACCAAATGAAATCCCTGTTGCGATGTTAAACGTTTTTACAATAGAATTTCTAATTCCATTTATATTCCCTTCTGAGTGCATACTTGCAACACGAGGTAACATAACAACTCCAATTGTTCCAATAATAGACAAAGCCATTTTAATCATCGAATCAGATTGCTGGAAAAATCCTGCATGGACAACAGAATCCATAAGTCCAATCATAGATTTATTTGCCACCCAATAAATCTGGACGGCAATAGTTGGAATGAACAGGATAATTGTATAATGCAAATGCTTTTTAAGATTTAGATTCTTTAATTTTGGTTTAAAAATTTCATGTTTTAAATATGGCCACAATGAAATACTTCCCAATAATCCGCCAATGCACATAATTGCAATATATATTGGTAAATCATTACTATTCTTTACAAAAATAAAAATAGAAATAACAGTTAAAATTTTAAATATAAAATTTCTAGTAACAGTAACTTTAAAATTTTCTCGCCCCATAAAGTACCAAGAAATATCAAAAAGACTTGTTAAAATCAATAAACTTTGCCAAGCATAAATATCTTGGTATTTACGACTCACTATAATAAAAATACCAAAAGCAAATAGTGAAATTGCTGCAGTAATCCAACTCAAAAAGTTAATTCCCCAGAAAATATCACTTCTTTTTTGCTTATCATTTTGATGATAAGCAATTTCTCTATTTCCATAAGTTGATGTTCCTAAAACAGCCAGTAACACAAAGTATTGGACATTTGCCCCTGTGAATGCATAAATTCCTACTCCATGAGCCCCAAGAACCCTTGATACGTATGGAGCTGTAACAAAAGGTAATATAACAAGTAACAATTGATATAGTCCATTTAATAAAAAATTCTTTACTAATTTCATAATATTTATTCTCTCTGCACTAAGAAATTCTCCCATTTAGCTAGTATTAATACTATTATTAAGTACGTAAAAAAGCCAATGTTTTATATTCAATTTTAAAACTAAAATAGTTTCATTTTTAATGAGTTATATTGTTTTATCCCAATTCTTTTTATCAAAAATATTTGAATTTTTAATTTGATATAAGATTTCAAAGGAATAACCCCCCTTATACTCAATGATTTTGTTGCTTGATTTAAAAGTTCAAAATCTGGAGTAATACTAACTTCCCGTGCGTAAGAAAAATAGGAATATAATAACGCTCTACACAAATAGTTTATGCTTTCTTGATTATTCACATTTTTAATTAATAAATCTTTTTTTAAAAATTGTCCAATAGCATCTAGGTGTTTTTTAGAATTTTGAATATTCCCTAAAATACTATCTTCTCTTACTCTATAAAAATAGTTTTTTCTTTTTATAGCCCTAACTCTTCTTGCTAATAATAATGCACGAGGCATAAATTCTACATCCTCTAGAATAATCCCTTCTTCAAATCTTAGGTGATTAGAATCTAAGAAATCTCGTTTATATAATGATAACCAAACCATCATTTTTAAATTATAAATAGATAGTAGTTTTAATAATTCTCCTCCTGTAATTACTAAATCTGGTTTTAGTTTATTTACATCTACATCTTCCCATGCCAACTTATTATCAGATTCTTTAGGTCGCTGAAAACTCCCACGAACAATATCAAGATTTTCTCGTTTAGCTTCTATATATAAACATTCCAAGAATTTATCATTTAAATAATCATCCGAATCAATAAAACTAATATACTCTCCCTTAGCATACTCCAATCCCGTATTACGTGCTGAAGAAAGGCCCCCATTTTTCTGGTTAATTAAGATAATTCTTTTATCCCGATCAATTAAATCCGAAATATTCTGAATACTATCATCTGTTGATCCATCATTTATTAAAATAATCTCAATCTCTTTTAGAGTTTGGTTTTGAATAGAAATGAGACATTCTCTCACGTATTTTTCAACGTTGAATACAGGTACTATAACAGAAACTTTTACTCCTTCATTCATTCTTCATTTTCCTTATTTTCTTCAGTTATATGTGGTTTTAACCATATTCCTAACCACAAAAGTACGAAATTTGTCGCATAAGCATAAATCATATTTTCGGCGATACCATAAATTGAAAGTGCAATTATTGGAATAAATAATACAATAAGTTGTTTTTTAACAATTTTTCGAATTAATAATAAATAAAAAATCAACAAAATAATTAAAAAAACAATACCATACCTTATCATCACAACTAAATAACTATTATCTATAAAGTTATAGGTAAATCCTAAAGAATAATTTGGTACTCCTTCTGTACTAGGGATATAAGCAGGATTTCCCATAATACTCATTCCAAAAATTTTATAGTTTAATTCTCCTAATGCAATGCGTCCAGTCATAATTCTATTTAAATTATACCAAAATGTATCAGCGATATACACTCTTTCCGTTAAGGATAATATTGTAAAAATTAGACTTCCAATAAAAGAAACAACTGAAACCCATCCCAGAAAAATTACTTTTCTGGCTTTTTTAATTCCTTTAAACTGAGAAATAAAAAAATAACAGAATAAAGAAATAATCATTCCAAATATGGCACTACTTGAAGCACTAAGAAGCATCATAAAATAAAAAATAATTTGAATTATCCACCATAAACTATTTTGTAACCTAGAATATCTCTTATTTTCTATCAATTTAAGAACTAAATTAAGAATACAACCAATTAACAGAACTCGACCAACTGCATTATGATTTGGAAAACCAAAAGTCCACCCTTGTCCTTCTCCAAATGCAGTAGTTTGATATAAATTTGTTGTCACTCTTATTAATAAAAGAAACATCATCGTGAGAAAATAAGACCAGTAAACATAGTAAAAAATCTTTATAATATTATAAACTTCAATCCTTCTTAAAGAAAATGAAACTAAAAAAAGACCAATAACAGAAGTATCCCTTAAAATTTTATAACTAATAATTCCAAAGATAGCAAAAGGAACAAAAAAGATGAGATCTTTTAGGTGATTTATATTAAAAATTAGAGAAATAATAAAAATTACAAAGTAAATGTACTTCTGATTATTTTCGAATGCTCCAATCAAATTTAAGTTTGCCAAATTCTGTACTAAAATTTGAAAATATAGCAATACTCCAAAAATTATTCCCAGAATAAAATTTAAAGATTTTTCTTTATTTCGATTTACCATTAATTTCTCCATCTAAAAACTGATTGAATTTGTAAAAATAGTTTTCTTCATAAAATGGTTCTATGGAATTCTTTATATTACTTGATTGAAAGCTAATTTTTTTTTGAATAAATTTTTTCAATATTAAAGCGAGTTCGTCTACATTTCCTAGTTGATAACATAAACTATTTTGTGATGATAAAAAAACTTTTGGACCTTCTATATTACTACTAATTACAGGTATACCATATGATAATGCTTCAATCATTGATAGTCCAAAACCTTCATGTGTAGAAGTAGAAATAATAGCAGCTGCTTGTTCTATTTCTTCAAAAGGGGAGTCTTTCCAACCAATAAATTTTATTTTTTTATCAATTTTAAGTTCTTTTACGTATTCTTGTTCTTTTATCCTATCCTCTCCATCCCCATAAATATCTAAACTCCAATTCAAATCTTTTATTATTGAGAAAGCGTCAAGCATTTCTTTATTATTTTTTTGAGTTGTACTTCCAAAAGTTAATCTCCCTATGTAAATAAATTTTTGATTATTTATTGCAATGGTTTTTTCTTGTCTTTTAACTGGATTATATAAAGTTATTATTTTTTCTTTAGGATAATGCTTTTCTAAAAGAAAATCTGTATTTTCATCCGTAATAGAAAGAAAAGAATCCGAATACTTTATCAATTCCTTAAAATTTTTTTCAGAAAAAAATTGGGAAGTTTTTAAACCAAAATGAATCCAAGATGAAATTTCAAATTTTTTCAAATTAATTTTTTTAGCTATTGCTAATATTTTTAAAGTATCTAAATGAATAGTAATAACAATATCTGTTTTAATTATTGAAAAAAATAGTAATTCAAAAAGAAATAAAAATTTCCTAATCCCTTTTATTTTTCGAATAAAAGAGAAGGGAAAGAAATTAATTTGTTTCACTCCTTTGTTTACCCATTTTTTTGTTGAAATTGATCCAAAATTCACAATAGATACTTCAAATTTTGAACTATCTTTATAATATTTTAAAACATCATTAATGACTTTTTCAGTTCCACCATTTCCTCCAAGCAAATCAACAAAAACAATTATTTTTTTCATATCAACTCTAATTACCTTTCAAAAGATGATGGGGAGGGTAACAATATCTCAAAATTTTGCAAAATGTGTTTCTTCACTTCATCAAAATTATTTTCATTAAATATCATATCATTTATTGCTGTCATTTTATATTTTGGTTTTGAAATACTTTTATAAATTTTTTCGTTGCTCTTTAAATCATCATTTACATCGATGTTCCCCTCACCAATTTTTATGCTTCTTGGCATAAAATTTCCCGTACAGATTTGCCAATCTTGAAGAAGCCATTGATTAATGTCATAAGGACTTCTAAATTTATTCCTACATGTCATATCAAAAATATCGTGTTCTTTTCTCCAAAGTTCTTCAAAAGTTCCTTTTTGGAGAGAGGATGGTAAATGATCATATCGAATTCCTGAGAATTTTTTCCAAGGTAAGAGACAAAAATTAGCTAATAAATATTTTCCGTATTTTAGGTTAAACCACTGAAACGGATGCTTCTTCATAACCTCTTGCCGTGAAAAATATTCATTAATTATTTCCATATTCATTATTGGTGTGTAATTATGATGTCT
Organism: Lactococcus sp. FSL W8-0209; assembly: GCF_038006585.1. Taxonomy (NCBI): domain Bacteria; kingdom Bacillati; phylum Bacillota; class Bacilli; order Lactobacillales; family Streptococcaceae; genus Lactococcus; species Lactococcus sp. FSL W8-0209. The sequence continues at coordinate 22,992 of NZ_JBBOVN010000004.1, forward strand.
TTTTTCTGGTGTTGCGACACTTAATGTTGCTTCATTACAGGGTAATCCTTTTTTAAAAAAATCAGTTGGTTTAAGTGCCTTCAAAATAAACATATCGTCATTAAAGTAAACAAAATTTTTTGACAAATTTTTTATACGATAAAGATTTAAATCAATAGTATTAGAGTTAAATGTCGGTAAATATTTTTCAGGAATAAAATCTTTGTGATTTATAATTTCTAGTTTAGGATTGTCAGTATCTAACCAATCAGGTAAATGTCCCCACGTTACAAAGTAAATTTTATTTACCCAAGGTGAAAATTTCTCTATTCCTCTAAATAGATACTTTAACGTCCCCATATCTCTAAAGCGAATATCCCTATCATCACTTTCATCACTTTCATTATCCAGTTCATATTTTTTTTTCTCTTTTAACCATTTTGGATCATTCCCATCCACCCAGGTTATTACAAAGTCAATTTTTTCTTCCATAATTTTCCTCATTATTTGTTCAATGTGCCTTATTATAACCCACTTATTTTTTTAAAATATAATTCCATATCATGAGCATTTTTATTTATGTCATATCCAGCATATTCTATATCTCTTTGATTTTTTTTAACATCTCTTTCACTATTAAGAGTGATTTCCTCAATTATCCATTTTTTCCATGGTTCAATTTTAAGAGGTAAAGTAACTACTGTATCACAAATATTTAATCTTCTATCCAGTGTGTCCGATATAGCAAGAGGAACAGCTGATGCCTGCGCTTCTAATCCAACTAACGGTAGGCCTTCCCAAAGAGAAGGGAGAATTACTGCATCTGCTGCAGAAAAGTAGCCATTAATATCATTTGATGGCGTTTGAAATATTATATTATTTGTTAAGCCCTTTTCTTTTATTTTAGAGCGTAATTCATTTAGTAACTCCCCCTCGCCCAAAAAAATCATTTTGATTTTATTATCGTGAATGTTTGACATAAGTTTCACACTAAAATCATGATTCTTTTGTTTTGTAAATGTACCAACCTGTAGAAGTAACTTCGTGTCATCAGTAATCTTTAACTTTTCTCGAATTTCTTTCCTTTTTAACACATCAAAATAAAAATGCTTCATGTCAATCCCATTTGGAATTACAAAAAAATCATTTTGATTAAATAGAAATTTACCGGCATCTTCACTTGCAGCAAATCCTAAATCATAATGTTTCAAGAAATATTTTTTCAGCACTCTATCGATATAAGGATGTTCTGTTACAACATTATGTGCATGAACAACTTTTTTTACTTTTAATTTTCTTGCCGAAAAAAGCTCAACTGATAATGTAGAACTATTTCCGTGAATGTATACGATATCGTAATCATTCATTTTAAGTAGTTGTCTTAATTTTTTTGAATAACTTATCGGTTTCCTATTCCTGCTTCCCCAACAATAAATTTTTCCTCCTGTAGATTCTATGTGCATTTTATAATCATCTTCAATTTCATTATTTATCACAAATTCAATTATATTATTTTTTCTTAAAACATCATAATAATTCATAATCACAGTAGAAATTCCATTTCTCATAAATGGTACAGTGTTAATAATAAGTATTTTCATTATTTTTTTATCTCTTTTTTTAAAGATCTGGCTGGCACTCCTCCAACAACGTCATTCGCTTCAAAATTATTACATACTAAAGAATTTGCCCCAACAACTACATTATCTCCAATAGTCATATTACCAATAATCTTTGCACCTGCTCCTATATCTACGTTGTTTTTTAAATTTGGAGTTCCTTCTCCATTTTTACTCGACTTTGCCCATCCAATTGTTACCTGGTGTCTCATTTGACAGTCATTACCAATACTTGCATCTGCTTGAATTTATACCAAAGGGATGATAAACTCGCAGTCTCTTTCCTATTGTAATGGAAGGAGGAAATTCAGAATTACATATTATTCGTATTATTAACCAATCTAGTATTTTATATATAATAAATAAAAACTGACGGATGATTGGAATGTGGATCTTTTTATTAACAAAATTTCCAAATCTAAATATAGCAATAATAATTGCGCTGAATTTAGTATTATTTTTAATTTCCCAAAATAAATTTTTCAATCTCATACCTTATTTCTTTATTATCGAATATATTTCTGTATAAAGTTTATCTATAAATTCTTTATTATGGCTATTTTCTAATATATTAACTACTTTTTTTGACTTCTTAATATCTGATAATAAATTTTCGATATTTTCACATAGTATAAGTGGATAACCTTTGTCCATAACTTGCTTACTTACCCAAAGTTGGTGATCGTTGACGTGCTCATTAAATTTTAGTTGACGTGGTACGACTACTGGTATTTTACCTAACCTTAAAACTTGCATATATGTGGACGGGCCACCATGTGTAACAACCACGTCAGCTTTTTTTAGACAGTCCGCCATTTCATCATACCCGATTACTTTTGCCCATTTTGTGTACTTTGGTTCATAAGTCGAGTATCCAATCTGTATGAATACTTCCTCTTTTATTTTTCCATCGCTAACCAACTCATCTACTTTTTGTATCAGACGATTAAAAGGCTGCTCATGCGTGCCAACAGTTACAAAAATCATTAAAATATTCCTCCTAAATTAATCGCTTTAGGATAAACTTTCTTTAGTTCTTCCCACTGGACTATAAATTTATCTGTTACTGGATATACTAATTTTCCAGTAAGTGTGGGTTTATCAATTCGATCAAAAATTTCAATATATACTGTTTTTGCTCCGAATAACTTTCCTAGCCAAAAGAATGGCACAGCCACCGCAGCACCACTTGAAATAATCAAGTCTGGCTTTTCTTTTCGTAGTATTTTAAATGCTAAAATAGTATTTTTGATCGTGTTTTTTATATTACGATTTGTAGGGTAGTAGCAAGGATATAATTTCTCGTTTTTAAGAATAGATTGTGCATCTGGTTTATCAAATGTAACCCAAAACCGTTCTTCATTTTTCCAAAAATCTTTTAACAAATATAAATGTGTTAAGTGTCCGCCACTTGAACCGACTAAAGCTATTTTCATTTTTTTAATAAGCATCCTTCCCGTGCATGCTTTGTACAATTGTGAGTACCAAAAGCCTCATATCATTTTTCGTACTATGGTACTGGAGATAATAGAGCTCTAAATCTGCTCGTTGAGGAAAAAGAACTTTACTTCGACCATGTGTTGTCCAATAACCAGTAATTCCAGGTTTACATATCAGTAAATAAGGGAGGCGCTCCCCATATTCTTTCGCTTCAAAAAGCAAAATTGGCCTTGGACCAACTAATGCCATATCTCCTTTAAGGACATTAATAAATTGTGGTAATTCATCAATTGAGTGTTGTCTAATAAATGAACCAATCTTCGTCACACGGGGATCATTTTCTAGTTTATTACCATTGGCATGATAGGCGGCTTTAACTTCTGGATGTAGCTCTAGATACTGCTCAGCATTAAGAATCATTGTTCTAAATTTTAAAATATAAAAAATTTTACCGTTTTTTCCATACCGTTTTTGTTTATAGAACATTGGCCCTTGATCTTTTTCCGAGCTCATTTTGTAAGGGACATAAAGCAATGCAGCCGCAATAAGAAACAAAATTGAACCCACTAATCCTCCTAGGATATCAATTGCTCTTTTTATAATCAGCTCTCTATAAGAAAAATTTTTTAATACTACTAATTTGTGTTCTTCCGATTCAGGTGATGAGGCATCCTCAAAAACTTCCATTATTTACTCCATTTAAACTCTTTAAAATAATCCTAAAAATTTCTTTGTTTTGATCTTTGTTGGTTTTTCTTGATAAAAACTTTCATTTAAAATCACTGACTCTGCATTATTTTGAAACATTCGTGATACACCAGAACCATAAATTTCTTCAATCATTTCAAACGCTTCCTTCATCTTAAATGCACGTGACGTCACATTATGCGCATCTGATGCAACAAAATGCGTCAGATGGTTTTCTATCATTTTAAATGACAGCTTTTGTATTTTTTTACCAAAATGACCAGTGACACTCGAAGCTGTTATCTGACTTAGTACTCCTTGTTCAACAAAATCAAATAATATATCTGGGTTCTCAATGATTCCACTATTACGTTCAGGGTGAACCAAAATAGGTTGAAGTCCCTCCAATTGAATATTATAAAAAAGTTCTTTAGCATAAGCTGGCACATGATTTGATGGAAATTCAATCAATATATAACTTGAAGTGCCCGCTGCTGTCAGTAACTTTCCTTCAGAAAATTCTTTTAATAAATCACCATATATTCTCACCTCTTGTCCGGGTAAAACTTCAATTGGTAATTGATGTTCGTCAATGATATTTTGAACTTCCTTAACTTTTTTCAAAATAAGCGATGATTCATTATTAAATTGAGGATTATGATGAGGAGTCGCAGTGATAGTTGTTATCCCTTCGTCAATTGCTGATTTCAGCATTGTCAAAGTATCTCCAGGAGTTTTAGCCCCATCATCTATCCCCGGTAAAATATGGCAATGAATATCAATCATTTTCTCTCCTATCCTACGAATTTCGTTCTTTTATTTGATTCAAGTTTATTCCAATTATTCTACTCCGTAGTAGTAATATGATGGTGACTCAGAAGAGTCTACCCCATGCAAAACAACCCCTAAAATATTTGCATTAACTTGTTCAAGCATTTTTTTTGTTTTTGCTAAACTCTCTTTTTTTGTTTCATAGGCACGTACAACAATAACTGCTCCTCCTACATAACTACTCAAAATTTGAGCATCAGTAACTGCAGAGAGAGGCGGAGTATCAATCAAAACAACATCAAAGAAATCGGACACAGAGTCAATCAAGTTCTTCATTGCACTAGATCCTAATAATTCCGATGGGTTGGGTGGAATTGGACCAGAGGTAATTATTGTAAGATTTTCAGAAAGTCTTGTCCCTTGTATGGCATCTTCAATCGAAGATTGATGCATTAAAATATTAGTTAAGCCTACTCTATTTTGTACTTTAAAAGTAATGTTAACAGTCGGTTTACGAAGATCGCCATCAATTAAAAGTACTTTTTTACCTTGTTGTGCAAAAGCAACAGCTATATTAGCACTTGCGGTTGATTTACCTGCAGCTGCTTCTGAAGATGTTACTAGAAAACTTTTAATCCCTTGATCCGCCATTTTAAAATCAATAGTCGTACGAATCGTACGATATTGTTCAGAAATAGGTGATTGAGGGTTGACACTAGTAATAATATAACGATTGTTGTCTATGCTTCTTTTGTTTTTAGCCATCCTGAACTCCTATCTTTTATTCCTTTTTGATGTCCTATTTACTCCATGGTCGCTAGGCGAACTTGACTTAGTTCCCGATTGCGTACCATTTTTATTAGCAATCTTATTAAAATCACTCATTTGAGCATAGGTTGTTACACCAAGAACCGTGAGCCCCAGGGTTTCAATATCTTCTTCTTTATTAATTTTGTTATCAAACAATTCCTTCAATAAAGCAATGGCTAAACCTAAAACTAATCCGGCTATAACAGATATTGCTAAATACAATTTAGGTTTAGGACTAACGGGTGTTGTTTGAGCTTTTGCTTTGGATAGAATATTAACGTTAGTAACATTCAATAGTTTTGCTGCATTTGAACTAAAAATTTTAGCAGTCTCGTCTGCAATCTTTTGAGCAATGTAAGGATTAGAATATTTAACAGTAAGCGTAATGACTTGTGAATTTGTTTGATTTGCTGCTGTAACTTGTTTTTGGAAAGAGTCATCAGATAGATTTAAATTACTTTGAACTTTATCTAAAATGACTGGACTAACAATAACTTGGTTAATTGTGTTCGCCATTTGAATATTCCCGGTCACTTGTCCAGCGTAGGCTGCTGAATTATCCGAATTTGGTAGTTTAACGACAAGTTGAGTTGAGGCTGTGTAAACTGGGGAGGCTATAAAAAATGTGTAGATGCTCCCTAATATTGTGACTATTAAAGCACTAAATAATATTAAACCTAACCTTTTGCGAATAATTTTAAAAATCCCTCTTAAATCAATCGTCTGTTCCTGTGTTTCCTGCATTTCTTCTCCAATATTTAATAATTGTTATTTATAACTTAATTAGTTTGCTGTAAAATATTTAGTAATATAATCTAGCCAAACCTTATTCCCCGAAGCATTTAATGTTCTATATACTCCATCATCAGAAAACAGCCCCTTCATTTCATCAGAATTTTTGTCTGGGTAACTAGCCCAGTAGTCTATATAGGGATACTTTGTAGATAAAGATTGTTTAAACTGTTCTTCTTGTACGGGGTACACAACACCACCATAAATCGGTGGAGAGGGTTGAACTATCACCTCTGCTCCTGTACTAGCCAAATTTGTTATAAGTTGCTCATTACTAGTCCATGAGGCTGTTGCTTCAATGTTTTGGTTATCATTAAAAAGTGGAGCTTCATATAAAACAACATCAGGGTTAGTCGCCAATACTTGATTTTGAACTTTTTCAGCCAATAATTGTTCACTTGTTTCGCCATTGTAGGTGATATTTTTGATGTTCCAAAACTTATTTCCATAATATTTTTGTAAGTTTTGTTGAAATTGTTCAGAAATAACTGAATCAGATTGCCAAATACAAGTTAAAGTAACTTCTTTATTTTTGGATGAAATATCATCTATTTTATTTTGAACTGATTTTGGTAAATTTTTATAATACTTTTTATAGGTAAGGTCTATCTGATTTTTTTCACTGCTATTTTTTACAACTTCTTTTCCTTTATCAGCTTTTGAAAGATTATTTATCCTAGAATTATAACTATAAAAACCTCCAATTATCACTGCTATAGATATCACTATAGTAATTACAAAAATTCCTTTTTTCATCATATTAATAAGAAAAACTCCCTAAATTTATTATTGTTATAACTCTATTTGATATTCTAAAAAAAGCCATTTTTGACAAATTATAAACATTTCTTTTTTCTCTTCTTGAGTTAGAGTTTTAAAAAGATTAATTGCAGAACTGTCATTAGGCTCATCAATTATACCCATCAGATATTTTGGAGACACATTAAAATACTCTGATAGTCCTATTAATCTTGTCCCAGAGGGTTCTCCTCCCAACTTATAATTATTCAAAGAATTTCTAGGGTAACCCAATTCCCTTTCTATTTGATTTGCAGATTTACCACTTGATTCAACTAGTTCCTTTAGCCGATGATAAAATAAATCATTCATAAATATAACCCCTCTTTTTATTAAATTCTGTAAGAAAAACCCTAATTTTTCTGAAAAATTAAATCAAAACTTGCTTAAGTTAAACCATTTTGGTGTTTTTTTTTAATTTTCTATACTATATTAGTATATTATATGAAACAAAACCTATTAATGCAAGTGAAGGTATGGGTTTCAAACTTTAAACTGCAAGAAATTGATGTATTTATTGTTAAAGTAATTAAAATGATTATTTTTTTCATTATTTCAATTACTTTAGTATTTTTAGTTAGAGGAATTCACTTAACCTTTATTCAATGGCTTATGTCAGGATTATTACTATTATTTGGAGCCATTGTGTTTCTTAGTTTAGGAACTATTTTAACAAATTTTAAAGATGAAAAAACAGCACCTGTATTTTCCGATATATTATTTTTAGCTTTAGCGATGTTAGGGGGATTATGGTTTCCTACTAGTCAATTTCCTGAATGGTTGCAAATGTTATCTAAATTAACTCCTACCTATCATTTTAGAGAGTTAGCTGTTGGATATATAAGTAATAATGAGATACCTTCAAAATCTATTTTAATAATGATAATTTACGCTATTATCTTTATATCTATTTCGCTTATTATATCTAAGAATAGAAAACAAGATATTGCTTAATTTTATAAATAATGAGTTAACTAAGTTCAATAATACTCTATTGAACTATTTTTGGTTAGTGGTATAATAGGTATTGCAGGTGTTCAGTAGACTTGTTCAAAAAAAGAGGTGGAAAATTGTTAGAAAATGAATATTTCGTGTTCACGGGAACACTCACCACAATGACGAGAAAACAGGCACAAGCTATTATTTCAGGGCTAGAAGGTCATCATCAAAGTAGTGTCACGAAAAAAACCACACGGCTGGTGACAGGCTATTTCCCCATTGATTTAATCAAGGGCTATTCCCCTTCTCAAAAACTGACAGAAGCAGAACAAGCGATTGAATTAGGACAGCCTTTAATTATCATGAGCGAAAAAGAGTTTGTGGACTTTTTAGCACAATTTTTCCAATTACTATCAAAAGGATTGTAAACAATCATTAAAGAAAGAGAGAAACTATAAATGAAAAAAATAATCGCATTTAGTAGCATTGTTCTTCTAGCTATTTTTGGACTTGTAGCATGTGGTACGAACTCCAAAAAATTATCGAAAGAGAATATTGACCGTATTCATTTTACCATTACCAATGGGAGTAACTATCAATTTCAAGAAACGGATATGAATATCAAGGAAAAAGAAATGGTTTCATCAATTGTCGATTATCTTGATGAGTTGGATTTATCCCAAAAAAATGAGGTCAAAGATACTGGCGGTTTAGTTGGTGCTAGTACGTATACACTGGATTTGAACCGTGGAACAAAATTTGTCAGAAGATACATGATTTATGGCGATTACATCACCATTGGTAAGGATAAAAAACAGCAAGTGATTTATAAAGTGAAACACGATAAACTATCTGATTTACTTAAAACGTTGGACAATTTGGCAGAAGCCAATAATGATAAAGAGGAGGAATAGAAAATGGCAAAAATAGGTTATGCTCGTGTTTCAAGCAAAGAACAGAACCTAGACCGCCAGTTAGAAGCCTTACAGGACGTTTCTAAGGTGTTTTCAGATAAGGCAAGCGGACAATCTACTGAACATCCTCAATTACAAGCCATGCTCACTTATTTACGTGAGGGTGATATTGTCGTGGTGACAGAATTAGACCGCTTAGGACGAAATAACAAAGAATTAACCGAACTGATGAACCAAATTCAACAAAAAGACGCAACGCTGGAAGTCTTAAACTTGACATCCATGACAGGGATTGAAGACGATAATTTAAGGCGTTTAATCAATAACTTAATGATTGAGTTGTACAAATACCAAGCAGAAAGTGAACGAAAACGGATTAGAGAACGGCAAGCCCAAGGGATTGCCATTGCCAAACAACGCGGACGATTTAAAGGACGAAAAAAGAAATATTCTTTTGAAGATGAGGGCTTGCAACATGCCTTTGATTTATACCAACAAGGATTAACAGAAAAAGAAATCGAACGTAAAACTGGAATTAATCGAACGACTTTTCGACGTTATCGTCAAAAATATAACGTGATAAGAGAAGACAGAAAAGAATAAGCTGATATTAGCCCTCAGAAGGTTTTTTCTTTTAACTATTATATTTATTGCCAATTCACGTTTAAAATGTCTTAGAATGCAAACTATGAGCTTCTAGGACTATTTAAAGTCTTATCCTCTCTCAAAGTAGTCACGACCGTGAGAGAGTTTTTCTTAGTGGCAGAATGTAGCAATTCTAAATGCAAGGCGTACAAGCGGAGCGACAAGAGCAAACAGGGAGTTAAAAATCAGAACATCCATTCAATGTTTTTGACTTTTTCTTTTGACCCTGATTTTAAGATTGAAAAAAATAAAAAATAGACTTGCCTTAGCAAGTCCTTTTATTAATTTATCTTATATATTTTAATCTTTTGTTCTTTTGCGTGATAAAAAAGTTAGTGTTTACAAGGTTTTACAGTTTTTTATAGGGGAAAAAAGCGATGTATATAGGGAAAAAAAGCGATGTATATAGGGGAAAAAAGTTTTAATTTCCCCTATATTTTGGTATAATAAAAGCATAGAGAAATTATGACCGCAAAATCACTTTCTCTATGCCACCTTAAAATCACTCACAAAGGAGTAACTTTCTATGTCTATTATAGCAGAAAAACAAAAAAATCAAAAGCAGGTACTGACCGTGAATGACCTTGAAAAACGCAAAGTGGTGGAGCATAACAGCTTGATTACCTCTATTGCTAAAATGCAAAAGACCGCTCTAAAA
>NZ_JBBOVN010000005.1:0-8066 GCF_038006585.1 Lactococcus sp. FSL W8-0209
CTTATGACCTGCTCTAACCTCACTATTCATCAGCATTCAAAAAACAGCTCACAACTGTTAAGTTGTGAGCTGTTTTTTCGTTTGTACCATAACTTGAAAGCACTTATATAAATGAACATAGAATAAATTACGGCTTAATGAACAATAAATACAAATGATTTTAATAATCTTAATAAGAAAAGAAGGGTGTTCAGAAAATGGACATTTTCTGAACATCTGATAAAAAAGGAAAAATGATTAGAAGCTTTTCTTTTTTATGTCTATTTATTTGATAATAGTCCACAATCAGATATGTTTACAAATATGAACATTACTATTTTTTAAAAATTTAAATTAAATTTATCCGCTTTCAATTGTCCATCTTCCAAAATAAACTGCCATTTTTGAACATCTTTTATTACATTGAAGCGATTTTCTTCCTCAGTTTGTTCAGTCTTGATAAATGTTCTGAAATCAAACGGTGCAATTCCGAGTAAGTAATTATTATCACCGTATATACAATTAAATCTGGCTATGAAAGAAACTTCTATAGTAACTTTGTTTTTATGTATAGTAAAATTATTTAATCCTTCAACTTTTACATCCCAAATCATTTCAGATTTATCTTGAACACCATTTTTTACAAGATGTTTTTCTTGTTTTCTTAATAAGTCAGAACTATAAAAATTTTTTTCTGAAGAAAAATTCTTTTTGTTCCATGATTCAAGAACAGATATTACCACATCCTCAATTTCTCTAATATCGATTAAATCACTTCTAACATTCTTAGTTTTTTTATATTTTGGAGTATTAAATCGCTCAAAGATGAAGAAAAATATAATTAGAAGTAAACAAAGCAGTGATAAAAAACCTTTGAAATTTATTATTTCCAAAATTTCATTAATCATAAAATTTTTTCCTATAGTACATATGGTTTATTTTTTTTTTTTTTTTTGGTGATAGTTTTGTATTAATAATATTAAACCTATAATGAAAAATATTATGAAAAAAAATAAAAATTGAGGTTTTGAAAAATAAAATGCAACCGTTCCTAAGATGCCTAATATTATATATTGCATTATAACAATTAATCTGTTTTTATTACTACTTTGTCTCATTTGTTTTTTCCTCTCTATATAGTAGAGCATTGTATAAGATTTACAAATAAAAAAGTGGGAGTTATTTGTTAACTATATATAAAATACACTAGTACTTTTTGAAATATAAATCCTATAAGCATTATCCAAATAATTATCCTTATGATTCTTAGAAATTTTGGAGTTAATTTTTTTTCAATAACAACTTTTGAATTTTCTTTCATTCCTTCATGTACTACGAATATAGCAATACTAAATATAAAAGAGATAACAGATAATATATACCACATTCCACCAAACCTAATATTTTGTGCATATGACTTAATACAAAAAATTAAACTGATAATGGAACAAATAAACAAAATGTAAAGTATTATGGTTGACTTTTTATTCTTTTTATCCTGGAATTGCATTAAACTGACCTTCTATCTTCATCTGAGCATCAACCAACCGTATTACATTATCACATAATTCATACACCGCAGCTATATCGATGCCTCCTCCGATAGCTAATCCAACGATAGCTACTACTTAATCAACTATAGCATCAACCACTGGAATTGCTTGAGCGATGGCTATTATAGCCATTATAACACATGTTGACAGTCCCCACTTCGCTATCGCACTATTAAAATCTATCAAATCTATTAAGGATAACATCACCTCTGGCGAAGAATAGAAAAAAAAGCCTTTTAGGCTTTTTTATAAACGCTCGAAGAGCGTTTCTTCTTATCTTGATTGTTTGCCTTTAAAATGATTCATTACTCTGTCCTCTCTGTCCTTTTTCTCAATTTTACACAAAAATAGATTTTTTGGAAAACTTTGCAACAGAACCATATTTTTTTATAATTGAGTTAGACTATCAACTATTTTTTTAGTTAATTCTTTTTGTTGGGTTGCAGTTAGTTTACTTGAGGTTCTAATTACACATGTACCACAAACTTCATGAGACCCAGAGTTGAATAATCCTGCCCCATCGAATGCTGATAAATAAGTATTGCGTTTTTGCGCTTCTTCAGGTGATTTGTACACTTCAATTTGTCCCCCTGCATCAGTACCTTTAGCAATAATATCTGATCCATCTATTTGATCTTGTACTTCAGAGTCCGTAAAATAAATAGCAGAGGTGTACCCCCCAGGTTTATTCAATGATCCATTGGGATCATTGCTTTCGGTTACTGCTTCAACTCCTGTAATGGTAGGTATCGATTTTAATTTTTTTATTACAAAATCTGAAGATGGATTAGTCACCAACTTATTTTTATTGATTGATTCTTTAAAATTAGATAAAGCCAATTTCAATTCTTTTTGGTTATCACTATAGTCAACTGTTTTTGGCAAATCCTTTATTGATTTGTTAATATCAGAAGTTTTAGTGGGGATTTTGGGAACTATGACCATATCATTCTGGGATTGCTTTAAAACATTGTCAAGGTTCGCCTTAGTTGAATTGTCCAGTGGTAATTCGTTAGTTTTTAGACTTTTTTCTGCATCTTGAATAATTTTATCCAAAGATTTATTTTTTTCTTTGATAGGTTTATAAGCACTATTAAAATTATCAACCGCTTCCTGATGTGGTTTTACAATTCCAAAGTAGTATCCTAATCCTATACCGACAAAAACAACTATCATAGAAAATATAGTAATTCTTTTTTTCATTTGTATCTCCTCAAATATAATTACACTCCATATATTAGCCATTATATCACTAAAACATAAAAACACCTCCTGTAATCTTATGATTAGATTATAGGGGGTGTTTTTATTTGATTTTATAGGAGTTATTATATAATTATAGTCCCTATATATTATTAAATCTATTTTGGAAAAACATGATAATATATTTTTATTTTTGATTTTTTATTGTAATTATCACCTTTCTTAAAATCATTGTCTCCGTTAATTGTTACCTCAGAAACATCCCCTGAATGAGCAAATAATCCAAGTTTTAAATCTCTCACTTTTTCATATTTTATATTTTCAAAACCCATATCTTCAAATTTGGATTCTACGTTTTTATAATTTTCACCATGTAGTTTTTTTTCACTTATAGGTAATTCTATTTGACCAGGTCTATGAGCGATCAAATAATTCGTAGTCATAACTAGAGAACCAATTAAAAGAATGCTGAATAAAATAAGTAAACTGATAAATCCTACTTTATGATCTTCCTTTAGTTTTTTGAACTTCCAGAATTCTTTAATGTTTTCTTTTTCCTCTTCTAATCTGATACGCTCAGCATCAAGCTCTAGTTGGGCTCCAATATCAGAATGCTTAGCTTCATAGATATAAATGGAATGACAATGAGGACAGACTACACGGCTATTTTTAATGTGTGATACTGTATCAAAATCTAATAATCCACCACAATTCTTACAACATACTTCTGATAACTTCATATTAAACTTTCCAATCCTTATATTTTTTTCTAAGTGATTAATGTAAGAAGATCACTATACAAACATTTTTTGTAAGAAACCTTTTTTCTGTTCTTTCAACAAATCTAACTTACGCTGATGAAGAGCGATAGTATTATCCAGTTGTTCGAAGAATGAACCTATTTTTTTTGTTCTGAAAGTTCAGGTATCATAATCGACATTTTCGACATTTGCTTACCTGAAACCTCAACAAAAGTAGACCCTGCACCGGTGACTTCACCGTATCGCTTAAGCTCATTAGTTCTTGAATAAATAAAATAACTATCAAGTTTATTTGGATTAGGAACAATTGATTGAAACCCTTGGTTAGTTGTAGCTTCTTTGCCTAATATAGCGGTGTTTCCGATACCAGCACGAGAAGTAAATAAGACAGTTCCTACTGGTAAAATTCTAGCTGAGCTCTTCTTTAGACCTAGTTCAGTAATAGTCTTTTTACTTTTACTAACATACCTTTGTTCTCCAATTTCAGCTGGAGCATACCAGTCAATATCACCGTCCCAGTATTCAGAGTTCGATGTACTTGGTGTTCCACCGCCCACAATATTAGATAATTCTCCCAACTTACGCTCTTCCCAATCGTCAGCAAACCCCGCAAATCGCAATTCAGGAACTTTTGCCCCATTTTTAGGGAACATTTTTTGCAAGTAGCCTTTTTTCTGTTCCTTGAGCAAATCTAACTTACGTTGATGAAGAGCGATAGTATTATCCAGTTGTTCGAAGAATGAACCTATTTTTTTTTGTTCTGAAAGTTCAGGTATCATAATCGACATTTTCGACATTTGCTTACCTGAAACCTCAACAAAAGTAGACCCTGCACCGGTGACTTCACCGTATCGCTTAAGCTCATTAGTTCTTGAATAAATAAAATAACTATCAAGTTTATTTGGATTAGGAACAATTGATTGAAACCCTTGGTTAGTTGTAGCTTCTTTGCCTAATATAGCGGTGTTTCCGATACCAGCACGAGAAGTAAATAAGACAGTTCCTACTGGTAAAATTCTAGCTGAGCTCTTCTTTAGACCTAGTTCAGTAATAGTCTTTTTACTTTTACTAACATACCTTTGTTCTCCAATTTCAGCTGGAGCATACCAGTCAATATCACCGTCCCAGTATTCAGAGTTCGATGTACTTGGTGTTCCACCGCCCACAATATTAGATAATTCTCCCAACTTACGCTCTTCCCAATCATCCGTGAATCCTTTAAATCGCAATTCTGGAACTTTCTTTTTAAGTGAATCATCTATTTTCGCCATAGTCCCCACCATTTTCTTGGTTTTTCTTGTTCTTCTATCCTTTTTTGATCTTTGATTTGTTTCTGCAAAGTTTCCAACTGCTCTTTAAGAGCGTTCACTTCATCTTTATATTGATTGTCTAAGTGTTTGGATTCTGTTTCCTCTGAGGGCATTTGGAGAGATTTTAAGCTGTCATTTTCTGCTTTGTATTCTTCTAACAACTTTTTATCTTGTAAGGCTAGTCGTTGTTGCTGATCTAAAAGATTTTGCATTTGCGATATTTGGCTATCTTTATTTTCTAGTTGCTTATCTTTAACAAATAACTGTTGTTCTAGTATTTTAACTACAGATAAATCAGCATTTGTGGGGTTACTAGTATCGGTTACCTTGTCGTTACCAGTTGTGTTACTAGTGGTAAAGTGTTGTTTTAACAACATATATCCAGTATAGGTTACTACTAAAGTTTTCACTCCGTTACTAGTAACGGTTTCCACATGGTTTGCTCTAAATTCTTCGGTTAATCTTTTCCTGACCGCTTGTTTCGATACGTTAAATTCGTCTGCAAGCTCCTTAATAGTTTTTAAATTCTCACTCATGATAATTCCTGCCTTTTTACCGTAGGTAGGTATTGTTCAATGGCTTTTTTGAGATACTTCGCTACATTACGTTTGGAATAAGCTTCTTGTTTGCTGGCAACATAAGACAAGTGCTCTTTCACGCCATTAAGCCCTCGTAATTCTTTCAGCTCGTCATAGAGAGGGTACACGTGCGCCTGCAATCCTGCCATAAGTGACGTATCGGTCATTTCATAAGGACTTAATAGCATATTATCCAACAAAAGTTTCGTGTATTTACTTTTTAATGCTTTCCCTGCTAAAAGTTCTTCTGCTTGTTCTTTATTTTCTTTATCCTGCAAATAAATAGGGTCTTGTTCTTCCAGCTTGTAGAAGTCATTTCGTGCGACTGGTTTCTTCGTGATATGAAAGACAATAGAATCAATCGAACGCCCTTTTTTGACTTTCTCATAGGTCACGTTAAAAGAGGTATGAGCGTTCATTTCTTCTAGTGGTTTGTTTAATACCTTTTTAGTGAAATTATTCATATCTTTATATTCATTGATAGTGTCAGTCATTATTCTTAGTTCTTTAACCGATATTGAGGGATTGCGATAGCTTTCTACTTGGTCGGCTCTCCGTCCACCCTTCACGCTGTAATGCTCGTACTGGTTGTAATTCATGGATAACCAACGGTAGAGAATAATGGAATACTTGCTATTTAATTCTGCTATATCCGATAAGGCATGTTGCGTGAAATTCTTTTTAAGATTGACTAAGTAAGGGATAATTTCAGGACTAAAACGAATCAACACTTCATCGTTGTAATCTGTCCACTTTACGTAAGGAATTGGCACAATGTTTTCAAATTCAAAACCATGTTCTTTTTTTTCTTTGATTTTAAAAAAGGCTTGTTTTTGCATTTTCTCAACCGCTTCTTTGAAACGACTATGCTTGTCATTGTCGGACACCTTAAAGAAAGCGAAAAGGTCTCTTTTAGAAAGATAAACCGTATTGTCTTCCAATGGTTTTTCCGTATCAATGCAAGATACGGCTAACTCAAACATTTTCAAGGGCGTTTTATCCATTTTAGCAATAGAGGTTATCAAGCTGTTATGCTCCACGACTTTGCGTTTTTCAAGTTCATTCAAGGTTAGCACCTGCTTTTGATTGTTTTGTTTTTCTGATATAATAGGCATGTAAATACGCTCCTTTGCGTGTTTTAGTCTGGCATAGAGAAAGTCATTTAGCGGTGTATTTTCTCTATGTTTTTATTATATCAAAACAGCGGTACCTGTTCAATTGTAAAGTACCTTCTAACACAGTTTTTTGTACCGCTATACACAGTTTTTTGTACCGCTATACACAGTTTTTTGTACCGCTATAATTCTGTGAAACCATATAAACACAGCCTTTTTTTCCACGCAAAAGAACAAAAGATTAAAATATATAAGATAAATATATATATAGGCTTCGCCTATTTTTTATTTTTTTCAAAAATGTAAAATCCAAAGTCAAAAGATTAAAACCATAAAAGTACAGAATGACCTAATTCGCTTTCTAAGCACTTTTTATCAATACCCATAATAAGTTACCTGAAATAAATTAAAATGCCCTAGAAAGTCTTATATGGTTATCTAGGGTATAAAAAAATCGATTAGAACTTTTGATAGAACTTGCTGATCTTTATCGCTGGATAGCAAAATGATTATTTAAAGATAAAAGTAAGAGATATTCTAAAAGCTCATATTTTGCTTTCTAAGCCCTTTTAAGTGTTAGTCCTAATAAGTTTACCTGATTCGTTTTAAAACTCCTTAAAAGGTCTGTAAAGCGTCAAAAAGCCCATCTAAAATACAAAAGGCTTTTAAAAACAATGAAGTTCCAAAAAGTACGCTCAAATTTATAAAATAATTTAATATCTGCATTGAGAAGTTAAGAAATGAAATCTTTATTTTTAAAATTCAGAAGTCCGAATGAAATAAGGACAATGCGCACTTACACACCACTCTAAAAAGTGGTGTTAATTTGCTCAAAAAATAGGTATCAGAAATTGCTTTCAGCAATAACCAAAAAGAGAATAGTTCTAAGAATCCATGTTCTTCTCTTAAAGTTGGATAGCACGTATTAAAGTTGTGATACATATTTCGAACTTATAAATATTTTTTTTAAAAATAAAATGCCTCAGCGCTCATTCCTCAATCGCCCTTTGTCATTGATTTTGTAATAAGGATTGCGCCCTATGCGGTTGCAATCCCCCTAACAAAATAGAGAATATAAACCCACAAATACTGCAAGCTATCACATTGTAATACAAAGCACTTCGTTCTTGTATTACAATGTGGCTTGAAAAGGGGGAAGTTTCACTTTCCCCTTTTATCCCCTTTGGATTGTGTCGATTTGCTTTACGCGAACGCCACCTACCCATTTTATAAAAATAAAATGGGCAAAAGATCTTTCTTTTTGTCATACAAAAAGAAGAAAAAAAGAGACGATTTTCTTCTTCCGAAATCGTCCCTCTTTTTTCTAAAACCATGGATGAACAAACAAAATACGAGAGATTTTTTGTTCGTTCATCCACTAAAAAGAACTCCCTAACGGTCGTGGCTACTTTGTTTAGTCTAAACGCTTTGAATAGTCCTATAAGCTCATAGTTTGCCTTCTAAGCGATTTTAAACGTGAGTTAGTAATAATATAGAAAAAGCCCTTAAATAGGCTTGTATGTAATTGACTAAAACGTACAATTTTAGCTTTTAAATATGACCCTTA
>NZ_JBBOVN010000006.1:0-7192 GCF_038006585.1 Lactococcus sp. FSL W8-0209
TTTATGACCTGCTCTAACCTCACTATTCATCAGCATTCAAAAAACAGCTCACAACTGTTAAGTTATGAGCCTCTTTGTTTTTTCACAACTTCTCCTTATTACTTATTAACTGAATTTTATGCTCAACTTCCTTGACCTTCTATAAATCCTATTATAACAGAAAGTGAAAGCGGATATTTGGAGTATACTCTGGTGGACACATTAATAAACTTAGTAGATTAAAAAACTCAGAACATTTAAGTTCTGAGTTGCTTATATTCTAATCATTTTTCCATGTAAAACATGCTTGTAATTTTATTGATTGTTTTTCATTAATTGGTTTTTCATTAATAAGTAAAAACCTACAATAATTATCAGGAAATCCCATCTTATCAGGAGATAGAATCTCACTTCCTTCCAATTTTGAATGAATTTCATCAATAAATATATCCCATTCATGTTGAACAATTGAATCATGACATAATAAAACTTGTTTTATAGATAACATAAATGCAAATAAGTCTTTATTATCATCTTTTTTCTTGAGTTTCAATGCTTTCAATTTTCTTAAAGTAGGGGCATAAAAAGTTGGTGGAACTATTTGAAACGGTAAGCCATATATTCTTCCATAATGCGCTGATCTATTCCTAATAAACCAACCGGCCCTAATCCACGACGTTGCTGAACTAATAATATGCGGATAAAGAGCAACTTCTTTTGCATAATATTCTTTTGTTAAAAATAAGTCATGTATCCATTTTTTTCGATATTCTTCATGTAGCAGAGAAATAAAGTGCGTTGTTTCTCCGAAGGTCAGTTCAGGAACAATAACCCATAATGGTAAATACCCTTCCTTATTGTTAATATGATGTTTAATCGGAAGTGATTGAGCACTAGAATATGTTCTTTTACCAAATGTTTTAATCATTTCTTGAGCATTTTCTGAATTACTATATATGCTAAAATCTAAATAGCACTCACCGACTTGTAGCTCTCCTTCATAATGAGAACATAAAGAGTTTATCAAACTTGCCTTTACCAAGTTTTCTATATCCCCTGTGAATTTTTGCAAATTATTCCTTAAAATGGAATCAAACTCATATATTTCTAGGCAGTCTTTAAAATCAAAAATACTATTTTCCCTAATGGGAAGTTGTTTTTTATAGATAGAAAATGAATAATAATTGTGATTTACTAGAAAATTTTTTACTTCTTGTTCATCTTCATTTTTTATTTTAACAATTGCGTTATTATATATACTTGGCTTGCCCAGTTCTTCTTTAATTTTTTCAAAGTTCAAAAACTGTTTCATGTTTTTATTCATATCTGGCTCAAGGCAATAATAAGTATACGGTTTTTCTTCTGTTCTAGTTTCTACCATTAATTTTAGACCTTATATACAAAAAAAGACTCTGCATCTTTGGAGACTTATAGCTCCAGGGAAATGTAAGAGTTCGGGTAAGATTATTATAACAAGACGCCTAAGTAATGTAAAGAGGTCATTTTAACGTGAAAATCATTAATTCTGTTAAAATATATTCAAAACACAATATGTAGACTTTATACCAACATATTTAACTATATATTGTGTTTTGTTTTGTTTTTACATTTGTGTTATTTTTAAGTTACACATTTTTACATCTCCTACTACTTTGATAAGTCACGAAAATAAAAAGCACCATCTGTTCTGGTGTCTTTTTGTATTTATTCTTCTATCTCAACTACTAATCTCTTATTTCTAAATTGCTCATTATTTTCAAGTACCAAGGACTCTAGTTCAGAATTATCAGCACCTAACATTTTAAATAGATTTAAAAGGCCTCTTGCTCCCTCACCATTATAACCGATACTAAAACCATCTTTGATAAAAATTTTGTGCCCATAATCCTTATTTGGATCAATTTCTGTTTCAATTAAAACATCTGCAGCTCCATTAGCTTTTTTCTGAACATTAATTCTCAATGGCATACGCTCTTTAATAAAAGGGGTTCTGTTGCAAAGTTTTCCGACTATTTTCCGACTATATAATCCCAATGCTGGATAACACTTTTATACAGCAAGTGGTTAAGAAGCGAATTACCTTTTAAGTCAAGGTTGGTGAAGAGATTTAGTTACAATTCTAACAGCTTAAAAAGGAATTCCTGCTTATCATATCTATAACCCAAATACTAAAGTTGCGAGTCACCACTATACAACTAGCGCCTATGAATGAGGTAGTTTAGTTAAAGTCGGATGAAAATACGAAGTAGTTAGCTTTTACGTTTTACTATAAAAATTATGAAAATTTATAATTTCTCGACGAACGAGAAAAACAAGAACAAAAGAGACGCGGAACCGTCTTTTTTGTTTGATTGAGTTATAGGGCAAACGCCCCTTTTTGTAACTTTCAGTTGGCAAAGACTTCCGCTAGGAATCTCAGAAAGACCGAAATAATGTGATACGAAGTGTCATATGTATATTAGGCAGAATGGTCCAGACTCATCCAACAGCACAATGTATGCTCAGTGAGCAACTTCTGTTGAATAAATAGCTCTACAAGCATTATTTTTATTTTTATAGATCAATCCACCTATCGCTTTTCACATGGCACTATTATACCAGCGAACAAAAAAACAGCCCCCATTATCTACTAGTCAGATAATGAGGGCTGTTTTAATAGGTTTTGTTAGGGGTTATTATCTAATTATAGACCCTAAACAAACATCTTTTGTAAAAAGCCTTTTTTCTGTTCTTTCAATAAATCTAACTTACGTTGATGAAGAGCGATATTCTCATCTAATTTTCTAAAGAAAGCAGACATCAAAATTTGTTCTTCATAATTAGGGGTAGATATATGAATATTCATGAAATCATCATAGTTAATATTTAACAGTCCATCCATACGAGCCCCAGAAGATACTAATTTTCCTAATTCTCTATCAGGTAGTTTAGTTGAAAACATATACTCAATGAAGTCAGCCGACGTATTCTCTAACGCTTTAAAACTATGGTAAACCCTTGGGACAAGTGCTTCTTCATAATTTGTTAGACTGAATACAACTCCGTATTTAGCTAGCTTAGAATTTCCGTGATTATACGATAATTCTCCCTTTTTCAATAAAGTATAATTCTTTTTCTCTTTACCTGAAATGTCTCCAGAGAATCTATCTTTTTGGTCTAACCAACCACTACTAGCAGACATGGTTAGTGTAGGTAAATCCATTCTCCCGTCATTAGATCTTACTCGCTCAGTAACATCTTTTAACTTACGATCTTCCCAATCGTCAGCAAACCCCGCAAATCGCAATTCAGGAACTTTGGCACCATTTTTAGGGAACATTTTTTGCAAGTAGCCTTTTTTCTGTTCTTTCAACAAATCTAACTTACGTTGATGAAGAGCGATAGTGCCATCTAGTTGTTTAAAGAATGCCCCAATTTTTTCTTGTTCTTTTATATCGGGATACCTAACATCTAAAACATCTAGTGACTTGAAACTTATGGCAGGCATTGTTGTGCTACTAGAAAGAGACTGAATCTTTGGGTACATAGAATCTAATCTATATTTAAAAAAACGGTTATTAGCTTTAACCTTAGGAATTAATTTAAAAAGATTATTGGCAATTACTCCCTCATACCCATAACCTATAACTCCGGGTTGTCCGTATCTAATCATAAAAAGATCTGTAGCAGAAATTGTATTGTGTCCTGAATATTCAATATATCTCGGTTCTTCATCTGTTGTAGTTAAATCTACTATTCTAATAAATCTATGTCTATGCTTCCCTGGTTTGGTAAATTGGTTTTCTACGGGTACTTGTTGCCCTTGCTTATACAAAAAGATATCCTCCAACTTACGCTCTTCCCAATCATCCGTAAATCCCGGAAACCTTAATTCTGGAACTTTCTTTTTAACTGAATCATCTATTTTCGCCATAGTCCCCACCATTTTCTTGGTTTTTCTTGTTCTTCTATCCTTTTTTGATCTTTGATTTGTTCCTGCAAATTTTCCAACTTCTCTTTAAGAGCGTTCACTTCATCTTTATATTGATTGTCTAAGTGTTTGAATTCTGTTTCCTGTGAGGGCATTTTAAGAGCTTTAAGGTTATCATTCTCCGCCTTGTACTCTTCTAGCAACTTTTTATCCTGCAAGGCTAATCGTTGTTGTTGGTCTAACAAATTAGTTAGTTTTTCTATTTGTTGGTCTTTGCTACTTATTTGTTGGTCTTTGGTAGATATAATTTTATCCTTGTCTATTTTCAAATACTCAACTTCTTTGATTAATCTATTAATAAAGGGATTATCTAATTTTTCATCTTCAAAATTTTCTTTGCTACCTATTTGTTGGTCTTTTGTATTTGATTTGCTACCACTTTCTACTTTACCTAAAATTATTTTTTCTGCTTTAGAATTTATTAGATTAGACCCATTGGAACTTTTAAGCTGTAATTCTTTTGGTAACCTTTGGTAGTGATATTGAATATTTTGTTTTGTAACACTCAACTCATCTGCAAGCTCTTTGATTGTCTTTAACTTTTCACTCATCATAAGTCCTGCCTTTTAACCGTAGGTAGATATTGCTCGATTGCTTTTTTCAGATACTTCGCTACATTGCGTTTAGAATAGGCTTCTTGTTTGCTAGATACATAAGACAAGTGGTCTTTGACCCCATTCAATCCTCTTAATTCCTTTAACTCGTCATAAAGCGGATAGACGTTCTTTTGCAAACCTGCCATAAGTGCCGTGTCCGTCATTTCAAGAGGGGATAAGAGAAAGTTTTCAATCAATAATCGTGTGTACTTACTTTCCATTGCCTGTTTTAATAAGTCAGCTTCATTTCTTGATTTTTCCTCTTTGTCGGATTGATAATCTTTATCTTCTAACTTATAGCTGTTATCGTCTGCTTGGTGTTTCTTTTCGATATGAAAGATAATAGAGTCAATGCTCCGTCCTGCTTTCCTTTTCTCATAGGTCACGTTAAAAGAAGTGTGAGCGTTGATTTCTTCAACTGCATTTTTTAATACTCTTTTTTCAAAGTCAAAAAATCTTTTAAAATCGCTAACTGTATCCGTTATGGTTCTTAATTCTTGTATAGAAATAGACGGATTGCGGTAGGCTTCCACTTGCTCGGCTCTCCGTCCGCCCTTCACGCTGTAATGCTCGTATTGGTTGTATTGCATAGACAACCAACGGTACAAAATAAGGCTGTACTTGCTATTGAGCTTTTGTAGTTCTGAAATTTTATATTGAGTAAATTCTGCTTTTAAGTTAATCAGATAAGGCATAATTTCAGGACTGAAACGAATCAGCACTTCATCATTATAATCGTTCCATTTTACATAAGGAATAGGCACAATACTTTCATACTCAATACCTAATGATTTATTGGACTTGATTTTAAAGTAGGCTTGCTTCTGCATCAACTCAATTGCTTCTTTGAATTGACTATGCTTACTACTAGACGATACTTCAAAGAAAGAAAATAACTCTTTCTTTGAAAGATAAACCGTATTATTTTCAGGTAGATTTTCCGTATCAATGCAAGACACGGCTAATTCAAACATTTTGAGAGCGGTCTTTTGCATTTTAGCCACGCTTTGAATTAAAGCGTTATGCTCCACTACTTTTCTTTTTTCAAGGTCATTCAAGGTCAGCACCTGCTTTTGATTGTTTTTATTTTCTGGTATAATCATAATATAAATACGCTCCTTTGCGTGTTTTAGTAGTTGCATAGAGAAAGTGATTTAGACGTGACTTTTCTCTATGCTTTTATTATATCATAATTAGACGCAATTATTTTCGCTTGTCGTCTTATACATCGATTTTTGTCGTCTTATACATCGATTTTTGTCGTCTTATACATCGATTTTTGTCGTCTTATTATTCTGTAAACCCTTGAAAAACCTGACTTTTTTTTGACGCAAAAGAACAAAAGATTAAAATATATATGATAAATTAATATAGGCTTCGCCTTTTTTTTATTTTTTTCAAAAATTTAAAACCAAAGGTCAAAATCATCAAAAAAGGATTGAGCGAAAACCACGCTCACATTTTACTTGCACCGTTCACTTCGTTCCCTCGCTAAAAGAAAAGATCAAAACCACTTTTAGGAATTTATTGGATTCCCTCTAATTGCTCATATAAGCTGTTTTAACTGTTTGACTAGCTAAATACTCATATCATGCAATCAAGCGTCTTACAGACGGTCAGGGCAAGCCCTAACAACCCTTAAATGGAAAACCAATACTTTGTTTAACTTGTTTTTTTTACAACTTACAACAAGCTATTCAATTCAAAATCAATTTAAACCCACTTAAAAGCTCGTTTAAGCATTCTTAATGCTCCCTTTGAACAAATAGACCGTTTCGAATTAAAGTCGCTTAAATCGAGTTTTAGAGCGTTTTAAAATAGAATGATGAAAAACTAAAAAGTTTCAAACGCTGGTCGGCTTGTTTCGTAAAAAAAGAGTGCAATGCGCACTTACACACCACTCTAAAAACGAGTGATGTAATGGCTAAAAATCGTGTATCAGAAGTTGCTTATCGCAACAACAAAATTTCATGCTAGTAGCGTCTCTTAAATGAGTGAGTCTTTGTTTCAATTTGTGATACATTTTCTGATCCATCAAGAACTTCCTCAAAGATAAAATGCCTCAGCGCTCATTTCTCAATCGCCCTTTGTCATTGATTTTGTAATAAGCTTTGCGCCCTATTCGGTTACAATCCTCACAACAAAATAGCAAATATAAAACCATAAATACTGCAAGCTATCACATTGTAATACAAAACACTTTGTTCTTGTATTACAATGTGGCTTGAAAAGGGGGAAGTTTCACTTTCCCCTTTTATCCCCTTTGGATTGTGTCGATTTGCTTTACGCAAACGCCACCTACTCATTTTATAAAAATAAAATGGGCAAAAGATCTTTCTTTTTGTCATACAAAAAGAAGAAAAAAAGAGACGATTTTCTTCTTCCGAAATCGTCCCTCTTTTTTCTAAAACCATGGATGAACAAACAAAATACGAGAGATTTTTTGTTCGTTCATCCACTAAAAAGAACTCCCTAACGGTCGTGGCTACTTTGTTTAGTCTAAACGCTTTGAATAGTCCTATAAGCTCATAGTTTACCTTCTAAGCGATTTTAAACGTGAGTTAGTAATAATATAGAAAAAGCCCTTAAATAGGCTTGTATGTAATTGACTAAAACGTACAATTTTAGCTTTTAAATATGACCCTTA
>NZ_JBBOVN010000007.1:0-7031 GCF_038006585.1 Lactococcus sp. FSL W8-0209
GTTTTTTTTAAAATAAAATGCCTCAGCGCTCATTCCTCAATCGCCCTTTGTCATTGATTTTGTAATAAGTATTGCGCCCTATTCGGTTACAATCCTCACAACAAAATAGGAAATATAAAACCATAAATACTGCAAGCTATCACATTGTAATACAAAGTACTTCGTTCTTGTATTACAATGTGGCTTGAAAAGGGGGAAGTTTCACTTTCCCCTTTTATCCCCTTTGGATTGTGTCGATTTGCTTTACGCAAACGCCACCTACCCATTTTATAAAAATAAAATGGGCAAAAGATCTTTCTTTTTGTCATACAAAAAGAAGAAAAAGAGGGACGATTTTCTTCTTCCGAAATCGTCCCTCTTTTTGGATGAACGAACAAAAAATCTCTCGTATTTTGTTTGTTCATCCACTAAAAATATGCGAACAGTATGGCTTCATTCAATTCTGTTCTTACAAGTCAAAAGCATCGAATCGTCCTTGGACGATTCAACAAAAAAAGTAGTCGTTTTTGGACGACTACTAAGTTCTAAACATTCATTACCCAAAATCAATTTGGTCTAACATCGTTTCTCGACTGGCTTGATCTAACCCAAGATAGGTTAAGGTCATGGCTTCACTTGAATGGTTTAATAAATGCATCACTAAACCAATATTATAGTTTGACTGCGTATAGACCCGATAAGCACCTGTTTTACGCATGGTATGCGTTCCTAGATAGTTAATTCCTAAAAGATCACCAACACGTGCCATGACCTTATAAAATTGCTTCTCGGTGATGTGACGGTCTGGGTGAGTCGTTGAGGGAAACAACCACTCTGAATTCATATTTTGTTGGATGAGCCATGCATGATAAAGCATTAAATCTTGTTGGACAGGTTTTAAATATAACATATTCGCTTTACCTGTCTTTTGATCATGAATAAATGCAGTTTGTTTGACTGTTCCATCAAGATTAAAGATATCTGTTTTCTTTAATTTCATGACATCACTTACCCTTAAGAGAGTGGCTTTCCCCACTTGAAAGATGGTGTAATTGCGACGCCCTGCACGAAAACTATCAAGCAAGGTATCTTGAACCATTTTTAAAATGTTTGAATCTTTGATGGGGAGGACGATTTGTTGAACCATATTAGTACTCCTTTTTAACTTAATATATGACTAATCCAATCCGCAACATAAGTTTCAGTAAAGGCTGCGATAACAATTAATGGGATAACGTACTTAACATATGAGATTAATATTAACTTGAATTCATAAAATAACTTAGTATTTGTTTGTTTTTTCCTAGATATTTTGTATCTAATCCATTTGTTAAAACGATCAAGAGCGACCATCCATAAGCAAAATGCGAATATCTCTAATAACATATGAGGTAGCGAAGAAATTAATATAATAAAAGCTTTTGCAACCGAGTATCTAAATGCTATCCCAAATAAAATTCCAGGTAATATGGCTGTGAAAAGTGGCTGAATCCAATATAAAAATCGAATAGGTATAATTGAAAAAAATAACATCCCCATTGGGACTTTAAATCCATTGTTAAAAATATAAGCAACAACTAAATTTAATCCTGATTTCTGTGAGACCGATTTGGAAATATTACTTGATACAGAATTTAATGTATCTGAGAAATTAGGATTGACAATATAAGTTATTACAGCCGAGATAATAACAACAAGCATAATGATACTTAAATACTTAATGGGTTTAAAAACATTATTCATTTACTTACTCCTTTTAGAGTTATTATATGATTATAACAAAAAAATAGCCCCTAAGATATAAAGGTTAGATCTTAGGGGTTATTTTAATGGGATTTGTGAGGGGTTATTATCTAATTATAGACCCTCTATTTTGATATCTTACACTATAAACTAAAAAGCCTTAACTGTGATAGGACGTTCAAGTTGCCTTTTTTATTTAAGTGTTATTTCGTATTTATCTACAGTTTGGTAATCTTTTTGAAATAAGATTTGGATTGGGTCAGTTTCATTTTCTAACACATAAGGATAGAAACCAGATACAGTCCCATTGGGATTAATATTATCATTCAAATGATCTTCTTCTTGTGGACTTCCCGTTTCATTAACAGGCATCATTGTATACATTAAATCATTAGAAGTGTTTTCTTGTTTTTGTTGAACACGAGCCATTTCTTGGAATAAAATTTGAGCCCCTTGTGCTTCTTTTCTTTTATTAGTAAGCGTAAAGTAAACTTTTAACGCGGGTTTCCCATCAAAATTAGTTGATTTTTCAGCCTTATCAATTTTTAAAATTCCATCTTTATTAGTAAATGTCTTGGTAGAAGCATCCCAACCAGATGATTCTTTTTTAGATTCGACTTTCTTTTCGGTTAATGCTTTTTCACTAGATATTTTTTTTTCAGAATCCCCTGAAGAACAAGCTACGAGTGTAAGTAAAGCTAGTGTGGCAGTTCCAAATAGAGCAAGCTTTTTCATTAAATGTCTCCTTACCCTTTTATCGTGATTAGTGCACGTATATGTAATGGTTATATTGCAAAGTTTTCCGCTAAAAGATTAGCTGAATTTATTTCAAAAAACATGATAATATATTTTTATTCTAGCTTTTTATTATAAGTTTGTCCTTTTTCAAAATCATTATTTCCGTTAATTATAGTCCCTATATCGAGTTAAAATTATTTCAATGTCCAATTTTTTTATATTTTATCTTTTGGATCACATAGTAGATACTCCCAATAATGAGGGATAGTATTATCCATCCGAGTAATATTGTAATTAAAAAGATAAAAATAGCGAGTGCTCGATTGTCCAAATCTAAAAAACTCGATTTAAGGTCTTGAAAAGTACTTTGATTAAAAATTACTTTTATTAGTGCATTTAGAGTCATAATCCCTAATAGAAAAAAACTCGTTTGTTTAATACATCTAGTAAAACTTGGTTGTTCTTGTTTCATAAGAAATCTCCCTTGCTTATACAAATATTTTTTGTAAAAAGCCTTTTTTCTGTTCTTTCAACAAATCTAACTTACGTTGATGAAGAGCGATAGTTTCATCTAACTGTTGGAAGAATGCCCCTATTTTTTGTTGTTCTGAAAGTTTGGACGGTACATGAATTTCAATATTTGATAAATCACTTGAATTAATCGCTGGATAACTAGTCCCTGTACTTCTATCTAAAACATGTTGAACAAATTGCTTGTTTTGAACACTATTTAATAAAAAATAGCTATCAATGTTAGGACGCATTTGAGCATAACCAGTTGAGAAAACATAGTTATCATAAGGCAAATCATATAAATAGTTATTCATTTGATATGGGCGAACCGTCTGATAAAACACATCGCCTTTTTGTGCAAGACGCTGTGCCCTTGAAGGTGCTTGATCTTTAGATTCAGTTCTATGCGAGATCATTTCAGTCCCTACAACACTTTCTAAGTCTACATACTCAAATTCATCTGGAAGAACTGTTTTAGGATTAAATTGAGCTATATCTTTTAACTTACGCTCTTCCCAATCGTCAGCAAACCCCGCAAATCGCAATTCAGGAACTTTGGCACCATTTTTAGGGAACATCTTTTGTAAAAAGCCTTTTTTCTGTTCTTTCAACAAATCTAACTTACGCTGATGAAGAGCGATAGTGTTATCCAGCTGTTTAAAGAATGAACCTATTTTTTGTTGTTCTTTATAATTTGGTAAAACTATTTCCTGATTTCGGACCAGCTCAGAATTTAAGTTTACTTGACTCCCAGGTTGTCCATATTTTTGCCACTTTGGCCTAAACATTTCAAGCCACTGGAACATAAACTCTCTTTCAAAAGTAGGGTTTAAAAATATTAAAAAGCCATCATGAACACCTGTTTTAACATAGTTTACTACTGGTTTTCCAACAGTTGCAGCTATACTTAACAATAAGTGAGGTTCAGTTAAAACCCGAGTTTTTTCCTGTCCTAATTTGGATATATGTTGTTCAAGATGATATATTCTACCATTTTGTTCTGTAACATCAGCAATTCGTAACCAACCAATATCACTTTCTTTATCGAACCATTTTGGATCCTGAATTGGTCTAGGGCTTGCTCCACGCACAACTGTTGTTAAGCTTCCTAACTTACGCACTTCCCAATCATCCGTAAATCCCGGAAACCTTAATTCTGGAACTTTCTTTTTAACTGAATCATCTATTTTCGCCATAGTCCCCACCATTTTCTTGGTTTTTCTTGTGCTAATTCTTGGTCTTTTTCTTTCAGCTGTTCCTGCAAGCCTTCCATTTGCTTTTTAAGAGCGTTCACTTCATCTTTATATTGATTGTCTAAGTGTTTGAATTCTGTTTCCTGTGTAGGCATTTTAAGAGCTTTTAAGTCATTGATTTCTGACTTATACTCATCAAGTAACTTTTTATCCTGCAAGGCAAGCCTTTGTTGTTGGTCTAACAAATTTTGCATTTGAGAGATTTGTTTACTTTGTTCAGATATTATTTTATTTTGAGTTTTCACTTGCTCATACAAAATGAAATTTGAATCAGTTCTTGAATTTGAATCAGTTCTTGAATTTGAATCAGTTCTTGAATTTGAATCAGTTCTTGAATTTGAATCGGTTCTTGAATTTGAATCGGTTCTTGAATTTGAATCAGTTCTTGAATTTGAATCGGTTCTTGAATTAATAAAACTTTCTTTTATTTGACTTACGGAATAACTATCATAAACTTTTTTATTTTTGTACATTTTTGTTTCTATAAAGGAATTGTCCCTTAAAAAACGAAACATTGTCGCCTTTGAAACTCCTAACTCGTCCGCAAGTTCTTTAATGGTTTTTAAGTTCTCACTCATTGTCTAAACCCTCGCCACGTAACTTTTTGTCGATTTCCGCCTTGATTTTATCTAATTCTTCTTGTTCTTCTGCTGTCGTTTCGTTCTGATAATCTGGTAAAAAGTCTTTTGCCACTTCTTCTAACGTTCTTGGTTTTGGCTTTGTGTAATTGGCTCGTTCTGGTTGCTCTAAATCTTGCAAGGCAACGGTCGGTAAATAGCCCTCAATCGCCGTTTTAAGGTACTTAACCACGTTTCGTTTAGAATAGCCCTCTTGCTTACTTGCAACGTATGATAGATGTGTTTCTACCCCTTTTAATCCCCTTGCTTCTTTGAGTTCATCATAGAGAGGGTACACGTGTGCTTGTAAGCCTGAAAGAATTTTAGTATCCGTCAAGTCTAGATAAGACAATAAGAAATGTTCCATAAGCAACTTGGTATACGGACTTTTTAGGGCTTGTACCGTCAACATGTCTTCGGTTTCAGCTTTACGTGCTTTATCTTCTTGATAAGCCCTATCGTCCAACTTGTAGCTATTATCGTCTGCCATGCGTTTCTTCTCAATATGAAAGACAATAGAATCAATCGAACGTCCTTTTTTGACTTTCTCATAGGTCACGTTAAAAGAGGTGTGAGCGTTAATTTCTTTTAAGGGAATATCTAATATTTTTTTAGTAAAATTGGTAAATCGCTGATATTCATTGACGGTATCAGTCATTATTCTTAGTTCTTTAACCGATATTGAGGGATTCCGGTAGCTTTCTACTTGTTCGGCTCTCCGTCCCCCTTTAGCGCTGTAATGCTCGTACTGGTTATAATTCATGGATAACCAGCGATACAAAATAAGGCTGTACTTGCTGTTTAATTCTGCTAAGTCAGATAAAGCGTGTTGCGTGAAATTCTTTTTGAGATTAACTAAGTAAGGGATAATTTCAGGACTGAAACGAATTAACACTTCATCGTTATAATCTGTCCATTCCACATAAGGGATAGGCACAATATTAATAAATTTAAAGCCTTTGCCTGCTTCTTCTTTGATTCTGAAAAAGGCTTGTTTCTGCATTTTCTCAACCGCTTCTTTAAAACGACTGTGTTTGTCATTATCAGACACCTTAAAGAAAGCGAAAAGGTCTCTTTTAGAAAGATAAACCGTATTATCTTCCAGTGGTTTTTCCGTATCAATACAGGACACCGCCAATTCAAACATTTTCAAGGGCGTTTTATCCATTTTGGCTATTGAGGTAATTAGGCTGTTATGCTCCACCACTTTACGTTTTGAGAGTTCGTTCAAGGTTAGCACCTGCTTTTGATTTTTTGCTTTTTCTGTTATACTAGACATAGAAAGTTACTCCTTTGTGAGTGATTTTAAGTAGGCATAGAGAAAGTCATTTTGCCGTGAATTTTCTCTATGCTTTTATTATATCATTTTATAGCTACTTTCTCAATGTTTTAGTAGCTATATACACAGTTTTTAGTAGCTATATACACAGTTTTTAGTAGCTATATACACAGTTTTTAGTAGCTATAAAAATCTGGAAATCCTTATCCTGACTGACTTTTTCACCACGCAAAAGAAGAAAAGATTAAAATATATAAGATAAATATATATAGGCTTCGCCTTTTTTCACTCCGTTTAAAAATCTTAAAATCAAGGTCAAAAGAAAAGGTCAAAACCATTGAATTGAGGTTCTAAATTTAAACTCCCTGCATTGCTCTTGTCGCTCCGCTTGTACACTCTAATTTTATATTAGATACATTCTGCCACTAAAAAGAACTCCCTAACGGTCGTGGCTACTTTGTTTAGTCTAAACGCTTTGAATAGTCCTAAAAGCTCATAGTTTGCTTTCTAAGCCCTTTTAAGTGTTAGTCCTAATAAAGTTTACCTGATTCGTTTTAAAACTCCTTAAAAGGTCTGTAAAGCGTCAAAAAGCCCATCTAAAATACAAAAGGCTTTTAAAAACAATGAAGTTCCAAAAAGTACGCTCAAATTTATAAAATAATTTAATATCTGCATTGAGAAGTTAAGAAATGAAATCTTTATTTTTAAAATTCAGAAGTCCGAATGAAATAAGGACAATGCGCACTTACACACCACTCTAAAAAGTGGTGTTAATTTGCTCAAAAAATAGGTATCAGAAATTGCTTTCAGCAATAACCAAAAAGAGAATAGTTCTAAGAATCCATGTTCTTCTCTTAAAGTTGGATAGCACGTATTAAAGTTGTGATACATATTTCGAACTTATAAATA